>NZ_JAYSFE010000157.1:0-9244 GCF_041913585.1 Allostella sp. | reverse complement strand
GGTTCTTGTCCATCGGGTCGCCCGGATGGATCTTGTTCTGGATGCCGTCGAGGCCGGCCATCAGCATCGCCGAGTAGGCGAGATAGGTGTTGGCCGCCGGATCGGGGAACCGCACCTCGACGCGCTTGCCCTTCGGGCTCGAGACGTAGGGGATGCGGCACGAGGCCGAGCGGTTGCGCGACGAGTAGGCGAGCAGGACCGGCGCCTCGTAGCCCGGGACCAGGCGCTTGTAGCTGTTGGTCGTCGGGTTCGAGAAGGCGTTGATCGCCTTGGCGTGCTTGATGATGCCGCCAATGTAGTAGAGGCACATCTCCGACAGGTCGGCGTAGAGATTGCCCGCGAAGAGCGGCTTTCCGGCCTTCCAGATCGACTGGTGGACGTGCATGCCCGAGCCGTTGTCGCCCTTGACCGGCTTCGGCATGAAGGTCGCCGTCTTGCCGTAGGACGCGGCGACGTTGTGCACGACGTACTTGTAGATCTGCATCAGGTCGGCGGTCTTGAGCAGGGTCGAGAACTTCACCCCCAGCTCGTGCTGCGCCGGCGCCACCTCATGGTGGTGCTTCTCGACCTCGACGCCCATCTGCTCCAGGACCGTCAGCATCTCGGCGCGCAGGTCCGACGAGGGGTCGAGCGGCGGGACCGGGAAGTAGCCGCCCTTGACCGGCGGGCGGTGGCCCATGTTGCCGCCCTCGATCTCCTTGGCGCCGGCGGTGACGCCCTCCTCGGAGTAGAGCTCGTAGTAGTTCTTGTACATCGAGCTCTCCATCTTCACGTCGTCGAAGACGAAGAACTCGGCCTCGGGGCCGAAATAGGCGGTGTCGCCGAGGCCGATCGACTTCAGGTACGCCTCGGCGCGCTTGGCGGTCGAGCGCGGATCACGGCTGTAGGGCTGGCCGGTCGAGGGCTCGTACACATCGCAGAAGATGACCAGCGACGGCTGTGCCGCGAACGGGTCCATGACGGCGGTCGACAGGTCCGGCATCAGGATCATGTCGGACTCGTTGATCGCCTTCCATCCGGCGATCGACGAACCGTCGAACATGACGCCGTCCGTCAGGAAGTCCTCGGTGATCGTGCAGACGTGGTGCGCCAGGTGCTGCCACTTTCCGCGCGGATCGGTGAAACGGAAATCGACGTACTTCACGTCGTTTTCCTTGATCAGCTCGAAGACCTTCTTCATGTCCGACATGGCTCGGTTCCCATTGTTCCTTGGTGTTGGGTGGGGTTTCTGTTGGTGCTCTGAGACCGTTGGAGGCTAGACGGCGTCCGGGCCGCGCTCGCCCGTGCGGATGCGGATCGCCTCCTCGACCGGCGACACGAAGATCTTGCCGTCGCCGATGCGGCCGGTGTGCGCGGCCTGCTGGATCGCCTCGACGGCCCTGGCGACGAGCGCATCGTCCATCACCGCCTCGATCTTCACCTTGGGCAGGAAGTCCACGACGTACTCCGCGCCCCGGTACAGTTCGGTATGGCCCTTCTGGCGGCCGAAGCCCTTGGCCTCGGTCACGGTGATGCCGGTGATCCCGACCTCGTGAAGGGCCTCCTTCACCTCGTCGAGCTTGAACGGTTTGATGATCGCTTCGACCTTCTTCATGGCCTCTTTTCTCGATCCGGTCTGCGCGGGCGGCGGATCGCGGGGGTCGCGTCCGCCATCGCCTTGCGCGAGAGTGAAAGCAGGAGCCGTGCCATCGGAAGACCCCCGCCCGCGCGACGCTTTCGCGCCGTGCTGGCGGAGGGGTGCCGTATCTTACGCCAATTGCCTAAGACATGGGCAGATCGGTCGCCGCCGATTTAGGCAGACTTGCGGGCGCGGTCGGACAGGAGGGTGCGGATGCGGCCGATGGCGGCGCGGATGTTCTCGGTCGAATTGGCGTAGGAGAAGCGCAGGTAGCCTTCGCCATACTCCCCGAAGCTGGTGCCGGAGATGACGGCGACGCCGGCCTCCTCGAGCAGCATGGTCTGCAGGGTGCGGCTGTCGAGGCCGGTTCCGGTGATGTTCGGGAAGGCATAGAAGGCGCCGCCGGGTTCGATGCAGCGGACGCCGGGAATGGTGTTGAGTTCGTCGACGATGACGCGGCGCCGGCCGGCGAAGGCGGCGACCATGTCCCGAACCGGTTCCTGCGGGCCTTCCAGCGCGGCGATGCCGGCGTACTGGGCGGCCGCGTTGACGCAGGAATGGCAGTTGATGGCGAGCCGGGTCGCGTGCTCCGCCAGGCCCTCGGGCCACACCGCGTAGCCGAGGCGCCAGCCGGTCATCGCGTAGGTCTTGCTCCAGCCGTCGAGCAGGATCAGCCGGTCGGCGATCTCGGGATAGGTCAGCAGGCTGACGTGCGGCCGCCCGTCATAGGTCATCTGCCCATAGATCTCGTCGGACATGAGGGCGACGTTCGGATGCTTCGCCAGGCCCTGAACCAGGCGATCGATCTCCGATTTCGGGACCACGCCGCCCGTCGGGTTGGCCGGGCTGTTGATGATGATGAGCCGCGTCCGCTCGGTGATCTTCGCCAGCACCTCGTCGGCCGAGAAGGAGAAGCCGTTCTCCTCGCGCAGGTGGATCGGCACCGGCCGGGCGCCCGAGAAGCGGATCACGGATTCGTAGATCGGGAAGCCCGGGTTCGGATAGAGGATCTCCGTCCCCGGCTGGCCGAACATCATGATGGCGAAGAACATCGTGACCTTGCCGCCGGGCACGACGACGACGCGGTCGGGGTTGACCTCGACGCCGAGGCGGCGCTTCAGGTCGGCCGAGACGGCCGCCCGGAGCGGCGGAATGCCGTTGGCGGCGGTGTAGCCGTGATGGCCGTCGCGCAGGGCCTTGGCCGCCGCCTCGACGATGTGCTCCGGGGTCCGGAAGTCGGGCTGGCCGATGCCGAGATTGATGATGTCGCGGCCCTGGGCCTGCAGCGCCTGGGCGCGGGCCAGCACCTCGAAGGCGGTCTCGGTGCCGAGCTGGGTCATGCGGTCGGCGAGCGGCAGCATGGGGAACCTCCGGATTGAGCGGAAAACGATGCCGGACCGACTTATGCCCCAGCGGCCAGGGGGCGGCAACGCCGCTGCGGGACGGTCGGGGCGGGCCGCGACGAAATCGCGCCGCCCTTTTCTTGACGGGACGGCGCGCAAGGGGCTAAAGCACCGCCCGTGCGGCGGGTGTAGCTCAGTTGGTTAGAGCGCCAGATTGTGATTCTGGATGTCGTGGGTTCGAATCCCATCACTCGCCCCAATCCCTCCTTCGCATCATCCCCCCTCCCGACGCCCGCCGGATCCGATGTCGGCGGCGCCCGGCACCGCCGCGCCCCATGCCGAGGAACCCCCAATGGACGATCTGAAGCGCCAGCTCCTGTCCTGGCTCGAGGCCGACCGCGACGAACTGATCGGCTTCATGAGCGGCTTCCTCCAGGCGAAGAGCGCGAACCCGCCCGGCGACACCCGCGAGGCGGCGGACCACATCAGCCGCTACCTCCAGGCCCGGCAGGTGCCGCACCGCTTCGTTTCGGCCTTCGAGCACATGCCGAACGTCGTCGGCACCTATGACTGCGGCGGGGCGGGACGGCACCTCGTCCTCAATGGCCATATCGACGTCTTTCCCGCGATCGACGACTACGGCTGGTCGGGCGAGGTCAAGGACGGCAAGATCTTCGGCCGCGGCGCCTCCGACATGAAGACCGGCACCGCCGCCGGCGTCTTCGCCTATGCCTATCTCCACCGCCTGCGCGAGCACCTCAGGGGCCGGCTGACGCTGACCTGCGTCTCCGACGAGCAGTCGGGCGGCAAGTACGGCACGCGCTTCCTGTTCGAGACGATCCCGGACGAGGTCAAGGGCGACTGCTGCCTCAACGGCGAGCCGTCCGGCATCAACAACATCCGCTTCATGGAGAAGGGGACGCTGCGCTTCCGCGTCACCGCGAAGGCGCCGGGCGGCCATGGCGGCTATCCGCACCTGTCGGCCAATCCGGTCAAGATCATCGCCGCCATCGTCACCGAGATGGAGCGCTTCCACGGCCGCCGCGCACCGATGCCGGCCGACATCGCCGCCGCGCTCGACACGCCCGAGGCGATCGCCGGCACCAACAGGGGCATGGGCGAGGGTGCCGCCGACGTGGTGCGCTACATCACGGTCAATCCGGGCGTCATCCAGGGCGGGCTCAAGGTCAACCAGATCGCGCCCGACTGCATGGTCGAGTTCGACCTGCGCATCCCGGTCGGCTTCGACCGCGACACGGTGCTGAAGGAAGTGCACGACATCGTCGGCGCCCATCCCGAGGCCTCGATCGAGATGTTCGACGCGCATTCCTATCCGCCGAGCGCGGCCGATCCGAACGGCGAGATGGTCCGCATCCTCCAGGAGAACGTGCGCGCCCTGAAGGGCTTCGTCCCGGTGCCGCTGTCGAGCCTGGGCGGGTCGGATTCGCGCTACTGGCGCTATGACGGCATCCCCGCCTATCTCTACGGACCCTCGCCGGTCAGCATGGGACGGCGCGACGAGCACGTGACGATCGACGAGTTCCTGCACATCGTCCACACGCACGTCCTGTCGGCCTTCGACTACCTGCGGAAATAGGCCGCCCGAGCGGACCGTACGGCGCCGGGGCCGGGTTATGCTGGCAACCGCGCCGCCGGCTGAGTCGGAGGGGCGTGGACGGAACGACAGGCCGGAAAGCAACAGGCCCGAAGACGACAGGCCCGGAGGCGTGCGATGAACAGGAATCTGGTTTCCCTCGGTATCGTGGCGGCATGCGCCCTGGCCCTCTCGGCGTGCGGCAGCCGGTCGAACGACCGCGTGGCGAGCGGCACCGGCGTCGGCGCCGGCACCGGTGCGCTGGTCGGCGCGGCCTTCGGCGGCATCGGCGCCATTCCGGGCGCGCTGATCGGGGCCGGGATCGGTGCCGGCACGGGTGCCGTGACCGACAAGGACCAGCTCTATCTGGGCGAGCCGGTCTGGCGCTGACCGGACCAGGCGCGAGCGCGGAACGGCGGGAGCGGGCTCCCGCCGTCGTCGTTCCGGCTCAGAGCGGGTCGCGGATCAGTGGCCCGGTCGAGCAGTGGATGCCGCCGCCGCCGAGCGCCATCGCCTCGTAGGGGACGACCCGGATCGAGATCTGCAGGCGCTCGATCTTCTCGCGCGTCCGCTCCGACACGCCCTCCGGCATGATGAGACGGCCCGGCCGCACGGTCAGGCAGTTGACGATGCCGGCCCGGTCCTCGTGGCTGACCTCGATGGTGCGGACCCGCAGTTCCTTGAGCTTCTCCAGGAACCAGAAGGGGAGCTGGGTCGGGTTGATGAGGGCGGTGTCGGCGTCGATCATGACGAAGTTGCCGTCGATGTGCAGCCGGTAGCCGGTCAGCGGCACCAGGATCAGTTCGACCCCCATCGCCCGCAGCACCTCGGCCAGTTGGCGGGCGCCCTCGTCGTTGCAGCGGCTGGAGACGCCGAGGACGGCGGTCTTGGGGTTGATCCAGGCGAAGCTGCCGCCTTCGAGGATGCCGGTGCCGTGGATGGTGCGCAGGATCGGCATGCCGATGCGGGCCAGCGTCCGGGTCACCGGCCCTTCCTCGCCGCGGCGGATCGGCGGCCCGAGCCGGGTGACGATGGCCCCGCCGTCGACCGCGATCATGCTGTCGCGGGTGTAGCAGGACTTCATCTTGCCCGGCGTGCAGCCGTCGAGAAAGACGACCTCGGTCCCTTCCTCGCGCAAGGCCGCCACCAGGGCATCGTGCTGCGCCTGCATCTCGGCCAGCGGCGGGATCTTGTCGCCGCGCCAGTACCAGCCCTGCTCGACGTCGCCGAAGGCGCCGATGTCGGGCAGGCGCTTGGCCGGATCGACGATCTTCAACTCGTCGCCGGGGCGGTGCATCAGCACCATGCGCAGATGGCCGACGTCGTTGTTGCAGCCCCAGCGGCGGCCCCAGACGCGGACCTGCTCGGCCTCCGTCTCGAACGCCGGCTCCGGTGTCGAGGCGAAGGTCTTGATGAGCATGTTGTAGCGGTATTCGCCCTCGGTCATCATCGACATGGCTCGTCCTCCCTCAGGCGCGCTCGGCCGCGGTCGTGGGGATCGACCACTCCCGGCCGCGCACCGTCTCGACATATTCCGGCCAGCGGTACTCGACCGGCGCCGGGAACTTCGGTGGCAGCAGCGGCGGCATCCATTTCGAGCCGCCGATGCCGCCGCCGGTGCGCTCACGGAACTCCGCCTTGCAGCGTTCCAGCGCCGCCGGATCGCCGCCGAGCTCGACCAGCGTCAGGGCGATGACCTTGCCCGCTGTCGACCACATCGGGTCGATGGTGCCGGGCGTGCCGCCCATCGCGAAGCGGGTCCATTCCGGATAGCGGTAGCCCGGCTCCGGCGCGCGCAGGATCGGCCGGGCGACGTAGAGCCGCACCGTCGGCGCGTGCCACGTGTATTCGACATAGTCGTCGGCGGCGAAGTTCTTCTGCCAGGCCGGAAGGTTGGCGCGGAACCAGGCCTCGCCGTCCTCGGGCGTCGTCAGCTGCTCGTGCTCGGGCGGGAAGGGGTCGGCCATCGGCGCGATCCCCAGCGTCTTCTGGATCTCGCGGCCGAAGGCCTTGCCGGCCTCGCTCCATTTCGGCGGGCCGACGCGCTCGAAGTTGCGGTAGGTGATCTCGGCCAGCGCGTGGTTGGGCAGGCCCGGCCGGGTCTTGGTGATCCACTCCTTCCGGACGGTGCAGTGGGTGATGGCGGCCGCGTGGTCGGCATTGTTGTCGAGCGTCGCGAAGACCTTCTCCTGCATCTCCACGAAGGGGGCGCGGCAGGCGTACTGGATCTGGCCGATGTTGGGGGCGAGGTTGTCGGCGGCGGCCTGCCCGGCCGTCAGGATGAACTCGTTGATGCTCCAGCCGCCATTGTGCGGCAGCATCGCCTCCTTGAGGAACTTGGAGGCGGTGTACATCAGCGTCACCGCGTCGATGGTGCCGGGGGCGCGGGCGACGCCGTGGGTGTGCTGGATGCCGGCGGTCGCCTGCTTGGCGAGCCAGGTCTCCGGGTCGTCGCACTCGAAGGTGTAGATGCGGCTCCAGTAGGGGGCGCAGTGGGTGTCCCAGAGCACGCTGTTGACGAGGCCGCCGAAGGACGCCGGGTGGAAGCTGATGGCCGCGTCCATGTCGTCGTAGTAGCCGTGGGCGGCATGGACGGGTTTCGACCCGCACATCTTCTCCGCCGGCTCGCCCAGGAACTTCAGGCGCGCCTTGATGCCGTGGGCCTGCAGGGCGTGCTGGGCGGCGAGGAACCCGGCGAGCGCGCCGATGCCGAGGCCGGAATGCGGGTCGGTGTGGCCGGCGGCGTACTTGCTCATGCCGGGCCGCGGCTGGCGATAGGGCACGGCGGCCTGCGACCGGCCGGGCACGGCGTCGTACTCGGCATAGCCGCCGAGCACGGGGCCTTCGTCGCCCCAGGTGGCGCAGAAGGCGGTCGGCATCGTCGCCGAGCCTTCCTCGACGGTCCAGCCGGCGGCGCGCAGCCGCTCGACGTACCAGGCGCAGGAGCGGTACTCGCGCCATGCGGGCTCGGCCATCTCCCAGATGGCGAGATGGTCGCGGGACAACTGGTCGTGGTTGGCGGCGAGCCAGTCCAGCGCGGTCTTCCTGACCGCTTCCAGATCGATCATGCGCGGCGTCTCCCGGGGGCTCTGGAGGTTGGGTTGCTTACTCGGTCCGTTGGCGTCGGGTCCGCATGTCGAGGACGAGCAGCAGGGCCGTGACCACGACCAGCGCCGTGGCGACGGCGGCCATGGTCGGGTCGAGATGCTCGTTGATGCCGTCCCAGATGCGGCGGGGCAGGGTGAAGATGGCGCGGCTGGCGATGAAAAGGACCAGCACCAGTTCGTCCCACGAATGGATGAAGGCGAAGATCGAGCCCGAGACCACGCCCGGCAGGATGCTGGGCAGGATCACCCGCCGCAGCGTGTAGGGGACGCTGGCGCCGAGGTTGCGGGCGGCCTGCTCCAGCCGGGGATCGAAGTTGGCGAGCGACGTCGAGACGATGATGACGACGTAGGGAATGCCGGTGACCCCATGGGCCAGCATCACGCCGAAATAGCTGTCGAGCAGGTCGAGGTCGACCCACAGCCGGTAGAGGCCGAGCGCGTAGACGATGGTGGGCACGATGATCGGCACCAGCATCAGCACGCGCACGAGTTCGCTCCAGCGCGAGCCGATGCGCCAGCAGCCGATGGCGCAGAGCGTGCCGGCGCCGACCGAGATCACCATCGAGCCGAGCGCGATGACGAAGCTCTGGGCGATCGACGACAGCCACTCGGCACTCTGGAAGAGGTTGAGGTAGTGGCGCAGCGACAGCCCGTCCTGGGGCAGCGACAGGAAGCGCTGGTCGGTCAGCGAGACCGGCACGACGATGGTGATCGGCAGCACCAGGAAGAGCACGATCGCCCAGCCGAGCGAGCGGGTCGAGCGGCCGGCGCCGATGCGGGCTTCGTCGGCCATCGCCTCAGCCCGCCCCGAACAGGCGCTTCAGGTCGACGACCTTCGCCAGCGCCGCGAGCAGAACGAAGATGAAGAGGATCAGCGTCGAGGCCAGCATGGTGCCGAGGCCCCAGCGCAGCAGGTCGAGGATCTGCAGGCTGATGTACTCCGCGATCATCAGGGTCTTGCCGCCGCCGAGGATGGCCGGCGTCACGAAGAAGCCGAGCGAGAAGATGAACACGAGCACCGTCGCGCCGATGATGCCGGGCAGGCTCTGCGGCAGGAAGACGCGCCGGAACGTGTAGAAGCGCGAGCCGCCGAGGCCGCGGGCGGCCGACACCGTGCGCGGGTCGATGTCGCGCATGTTGGCGTAGAGCGGCAGCACCGCGTAGGGGATCATGTAGTGGACCATGCCGACGACGATGCCGAACTCGTTCCAGATGAGGGCGAGCGGCTGGTCGATGAGGCCGGCGTCCCGCAGCGTCGTGTTGATGAGGCCCTCGCGGGCGAGCAGGGTCACCCAGGCGAAGGCGCGCACCAGCACCGATATCCACAGCGGCACGAGCACGCCGAGGAAGAGCCAGCGCTGCGCCCGGGGCGACGCATGGACCAGGACGTAGGCGACGATGTAGCCGAGGAGGATGGTGACCGCCGTGGTCAGCACGCAGATGCGCAGCGTGGTGACGATGGTGCGGCGGATCGAGGCGTTGGTCAGCAGCTGGGCGTAGTTGTCGAGTCCGGGCTTGGGCTCGGTGACGCTGATCCACAGCACCTGGACCAGCGGATAGAAATAGAAGGCGGCCATCAGCA
>NZ_JAYSFE010000156.1:0-9343 GCF_041913585.1 Allostella sp. | reverse complement strand
TCATCGACCGCACCGGCCTGATCCTGGAGATCTTCGGCGCCCGCGCCCGCACCCATGAGGGGCGGCTGCAGGTCGAACTCGCGGCCCTGACCTACCAGCGCTCCCGCCTGGTGCGGTCCTGGACCCACCTCGAACGCCAGCGCGGCGGCTTCGGCTTCCTCGGCGGCCCGGGCGAAAGCCAGCTCGAGATCGACCGGCGGCTGATCGGCGAACGCATCGCCAAGCTGAAGCGCGAGCTGGAGGACACCAAGCGCACCCGCGGCCTCCATCGCGAGGCGCGCCGGCGCGTGCCCTATCCGGTGGTCGCGCTCGTCGGCTACACCAACGCCGGCAAGTCGACGCTCTTCAACCGGCTGACCCGCGCCAGCGTCATGGCCGAGGACCTGCTGTTCGCGACCCTCGATCCGACCATGCGGGTGCTGGAGCTGCCGTCCGGCCGCAAGGTCATCCTGTCGGACACGGTGGGCTTCATCTCGGATCTGCCGACCTCGCTGGTGGCTGCCTTCCGGGCGACGCTCGAGGAGGTGACGGCGGCCGACCTCATCATCCATGTCCGCGACGTCTCGCATCCCGACACGGTGGCCCAGAAGGCCGACGTCGAAGCGGTGCTGGGCGAACTGGGGCTGGCCGACGTGCTGCCCCAGCGGATGATCGAGGGCCTCAACAAGATCGACCTCCTGGCCGAGGAGGACCGGACCGTGCTGGCCCGCCAGGCCGAGCGCCAGGAGGGGCAGGTCGCCTTCTCCGCCGTCACCGGCGAGGGTCTCGACCGGCTGCTCGAACTCATCGACCGGCGGCTCGGCGCGTCGCGGGTCCTGCACGACCTCGAAGTCGATGTCCGCGACGGCAGCGCGATCGCCTGGCTCTACAGCCATGGCGAGGTCATCGAGCGGGCCGACGAAGGCGAGGTGGCGCGGCTCCGCGTCAGTCTCGATCCGGCCGACGTCGCCCGCTTCCGCCAGCGTCACCACCCGTTGCGAATGGCTGCCGTGACATGAAGATCGACGTGACCCGCGTCGCCGATGCGATGCGGGAGGTGGCGGCGGAGGAGATCGTGCCGCGCTTCCGGACCCTTGCGGCCGACGACATCCGCGAGAAGAAGCCGGGCGACCTCGTCACCGTCGCCGACGAGGCGACCGAGCGGGCGCTCGAGCGGCGTCTCGCCGGCCTGCTGCCGGGCTCGGTCGTGGTCGGCGAGGAGGCGGTCGCCCGCGACGCCGCCATCCTCGGCCGGCTGGGCGAGGCGGCGCCGGCCTGGATCGTCGATCCGGTGGACGGAACCGCGAACTTCGCGGCCGGCCTGCCGCTGTTCGCCGTCATGGTCTCGCTCGCCTATGGCGGCCGGGCGATCGCGGCCTGGATCCACGACCCGTTGACCGGTGTCACGGTGACGGCGGAGCGGGGCGAGGGTGCGTGGCTCGACGGCCGGCGCCTGACGGTCGCGCCCGCCCACGACCCCGCCAGCATGTCCGGCGCGGTCAGCTTCCGCTACGGCAAGCGCCCGCTGGTCCGCAAGATCGCCGGGCGGACGGAGCGCGTCGGCTCCGTCTTCCAGCTCCGCTGCGCCGGCCAGGAGTATCTGGCGCTGGCGCGGGCACAGAGCCATTTTTCGCTCTACCACCGGCTGATGCCCTGGGACCATGCCGCGGGCCAGCTGATCCACGGCGAGGCGGGCGGCTACAGCGCCCGGCTCGACGGTTCGGATTACCGGCCGTCGCATGTCGACGGCGGGCTGCTGCTGGCGCCCGACCGGGACGCCTGGGAGGCGATCCACCGGGTCCTGGTCGGGCGGCCCGACGAGCGGGTCTGACGCCCGCGCGTCACCCCTGGCGCGTCAGCCCTCGCGCTTCACCGCGAGCGGGCTGAAGGCCTGCATCACCGGCATCATCTCGATCCGGTTCAGGTTGACGTGGGCGGGCAGGGTGGCGGCGAAGAAGATCGTCTCGGCGATGTCTTCGGGCGTCATCGGCTGGACGCCCTTGTAGACGTCCTTCGCCTTCGCCTTGTCGCCCTTGAAGCGGACCTCGGAGAACTCGCTCTCCGCCATCCCGGGCTCGATGCTGGTGACGCGCACCCGGTAGCCCAGCAGGTCGGCACGCAGGTTGAGCGAGAACTGGGCGACGAAGGCCTTGGTGGCGCCGTAGACGTTGGCACCCGGATAGGGATAGGTGCCCGCCATCGAGCCGAGATTGATGACGTGGCCGCGATTGCGCTCGACCATGCCGGGCAGGATGGCGCGCGTGCAGTACATCAGGCCCTTGATGTTGGTGTCGACCATCGTCTCCCAGTCGGCGAGGTCGGCCGTCTGCGCCGGGCCGAGGCCGAGGGCGAGGCCGGCATTGTTCACCAGCACGTCGACCGAAGCGAATTCCGCCGGGAGGCCGGCGACGGCGGCCTGCACGGCCGCGGCATCGCGCACGTCGAGCGTGACGGCGTGGACGCGGGCGCTCCCCAGTTCCGCCTTCAGGGCCTCCAGCCGCTCCGCCCGCCGGCCGGAGATCACGACCTTGGCGCCGGCCCCGGCGAAACGCTTGGCGGTGGCGGCGCCGAACCCGGCGGTCGCGCCGGTGACGAACACCGTCATATCCTTGGCGTCGAGCATCATTGTTTCTCCTTTTATCAGAGCCTTAGGAACCATTCCTGACAGCAGACGAGAGCTTACCGGCGACCCAGAGGGCCTCCATCTCGGCGAGCGTCGCGTCCTGCGGCCGGCGCCCCTCGGCGAGGAGCGCCGCCTCGATGCCGCGGAAGCGACGGTCAAACTTGGAATTCGCTTTTCGGAGTGCCACTTCCGCGTCGATGTTGAGCTTCCGAGCGAGGTTGACGACGGAGAACAGCAGGTCGCCGACCTCCTCGGCGACGCGGTCCGGCGCGGCCGCCCGGGCCTCGGCGATCTCGGCCAGCTCCTCGTCGATCTTCGGCAGCACGGCATCGGCGTCCGGCCAGTCGAAGCCGACGCGGGCGGCGCGCCGCTGCAGCTTGTCGGCCCGGACCAGCGCGGGCAGGGCGGCCGGCACCCCGTCGAGCACGCTCTGCAGGCGGTCGCCGGCCCGGGCCGCGCGCTCCGCTTCCTTGAGCGCTTCCCAGTGGGTGGCGTCGCCGCTGCCGTCCGCGGCGTTGCCGAAGATGTGCGGGTGGCGGCGGACCATCTTGTCCGAGATCGCGTCCGCGACCTCGGCGAAGCCGAACCGGCCCAGTTCCTCGGCCATGCGGGAATGGAACACGACCTGGAACAGCAGGTCGCCGAGTTCGTCGCGCAGGCCGTCGAAATCCTGCTCCTCGATGGCGTCGGCGACCTCGTAGGCTTCCTCGATCGTGTAGGGGGCGATGGTCGCGAAGGTCTGCGCCTTGTCCCACGGGCATCCGGCCTCGGGATCGCGCAGGCGCCGCATGATACCGAGCAGCCGGGCGAGGGCGCGTTCGGCGGCAGTTGGCCCGTCGTCGGTCGGTGCGTCCAGCGTCATGGTAAGATCGCATAATGTATATTATGGGAAATCATAGATCGACCACGAGGCCATCGTATCCGGGCTCGACCCCCGGCGGCAGCCGGCCGCGGAGATCGCGATAGTCGAGCAATTCGCTCATGTGGGTCAGGATCGCCCGCCGCGGCGCCACCTGCCGGACCCATTCCAGCGTCTGCTCCAGGTGCGAGTGCGTCGGATGCGGGTCGTCGCGCAGGCAGTCGACGATCCAGGTGTCGACGCCGTCCAGCGCCGCGAACGCCGCCGTGTCGAGCCGCACCACGTCCGTCGAGTATGCGATCCGGCCGAAGCGGAAGCCCAGCGTCGTGCTGTAGCCATGGTCCTGGACGAACGGCACGATGTCGATCGCGCCCACCCGGAAGGCGCCGGCGATCTCGGTCGCCTCCAGGGTCGGCTTGTAATAGTGCGCGCCCGGCTCGAGCTTCCGGAACGCATAGTCGAACCGCCGGGCCAGTTCGCGCAGGGTCGCGGCGTCGGCGAAGACCGGGATCGGCGCCTTCATGACCCGGTTCAGCGACCGCAGGTCGTCGAGCCCATGGACGTGGTCGGCATGGGCGTGGGTGAAGAGCACCGCATCGAGGCGCCGGCAGTCGGCATCCAGCATCTGCTGGCGGAAATCCGGCGAGGTGTCGACGACGAGCTGGGTCCCCGCCTCCTCCACCAGGATCGAGACGCGGCGCCGGCGGTTGCGCGGCTCGGCCGGATCGCAGCGGCCCCAGACGCCCCCGACGAGCGGCACGCCACCCGAGCCGCCGCAGCCGAGCATCGTCACCCTCATGCGGCGGCGGCCGGACGCGCTGCCCGGTCGAAGAGCCGGAAGAAGTTGTCCGTCGTCAGCGCCTCGATCTCCGCGATCGAGGTGCCGCGGATCTCGGCCAGCCTGGCGGCGGTATGGCCGACGAAGGCCGGCTCGTTGCGCTTGCCGCGATGCGGGATCGGCGCCAGGTAGGGCGCGTCGGTCTCGACGAGCAGCCGGTCGGCCGGCAGGTCGCGGGCGATCGCGCGCAACTCGTCCGCCTTCTTGAAGGTGAGGATGCCCGAGAAGGAGATGTGGAAGCCGAGGCGGACCGCCTCCTCCGCCAGCCGCCGGCCGCTGGAGAAACAGTGCAGCACGCCGCGCAGCCGGCCGCCGTCCGACTCCTCGGTCAGGACGCGGATCATGTCCTCGTCGGAATCGCGGGAATGGACGACGAGCGGCAGGCCGGCCGCCCGGGCGGCGGCGGCATGGACCCGGAACACGGCCTCCTGCCGGTCGCGCGGACTGTGGTCGTAGAAGAAGTCGAGCCCGCACTCGCCGATCGCCACCACCCGCGGGTGGTCGGCGAGCCGCAGCAGTTCGGCGGTGCCGACCTCCGGCTCGCTCGCCGCCTCGTGCGGGTGGATGCCGACCGAGCACCAGACGTCGGGCTCCGCCTCGGCGATCGCCCGCACCCGCTCGAATTCGGTCAGCTTGGTGCCGATCGTCAGCATCGTGCGGACCCCGGCCGCCCGAGCACGCGCCAGCACCGCCGCACGCTCGGCGTCGAAGTCCGGGAAGTCGAGATGGCAGTGGCTGTCGACCAGCATCAGGTCGCCGCCGGATCGACGTGGCGCGGGAACACGCCCTCGGGCTTCGGCAGCGGCGTGCCCGGCACCAGCGCCGAGGCGTCGCCGAGGTCGCCGAAGCCGCGGCGCTCGCCCGGCACGCCGAGCTGATCGAGGATCTTCGCCGATGCCTGCGGCATGAAGGGGTGGGTCAGGAGCGCGAGCCGCCGGATCGTCTCCGCCAGGACATAGAGGACGGTCGCCATCCGCGGCGGGTCGGTCTTGCGCAGCGCCCACGGCGCCTGCTCGTCGACATAGCGGTTGGCGGCACCCACCACCTCCCAGATCGTCTCGAGCGCACGGTGGAACTGCTGTTCCAGCAGGAGCTCGCGCACCATGGGCAGCAGCGCCGAGGCGCGACCGAGCAGCTCGGTGTCGGCCGCCGCCAGCGGCCCCGGCTGCGGGGTGCGGCCGGCGCAGTTCTTCGCCACCATCGACAGCACCCGCTGCACGAGGTTGCCGTAGTCGTTGGCGAGGTCGCCGTTCATGCGGTGGACCATCTGCCGGTCGGAAAAGTCGCCGTCGTTGCCGAACGGTACCTCGCGCAGCAGGAAGTAGCGCACCGGATCGAGGCCGTAGCGCTCCACGAGGTCGCGCGGGTTGACCACGTTGCCCAGCGACTTCGACATCTTCTGGCCCTCGATCGTCCACCAGCCGTGGGCGAAGACGCGCTGCGGCGGCGGCAGGCCGGCCGCCATCAGGAAGGCCGGCCAGTAGACCGCGTGGAAGCGCAGGATGTCCTTGCCGACCATGTGCAGCGAGGCCGGCCAGAAGGTGCGGAACGCCTCGGCTTCGGTGTCGGGGTAGCCGACCGCGGTGATGTAGTTGGTCAGCGCGTCGAGCCACACATACATGATGTGGTCGCGGTCGCCCGGCACCGGCACGCCCCAGCCGAAGCTGGTGCGCGAGACCGAGAGGTCGCGCAGGCCCGACTGGACGAAGCTGACGACCTCGTTGCGCCGGCTCTCGGGCGCGATGAAGTCCGGGTGAGCGGCATAGAACTCGAGCAGCGGCTGCTGCCACGCGGACAGCCGGAAGAAGTAGCTCGGCTCCTCCACCCACTCGACCTCGGCCCCGGTCGGCGCCTTGCCGTCGACCAGTTCGCTCTCGGCGTAGAAGGCCTCGTCGCGCACCGAGTACCAGCCGGCGTAGCTCCCGAGGTAGATCTGCCCCCTCGCCTTCAGCTCGTTCCAGATCGCCTGGACTGAGGCGATGTGGCGCGGCTCGGTCGTGCGGATGAAGTCGTCGTTGGAGAAGTTCATCGCCGCCGCGAGGTCGCGGAAGTTCTGCGAGACGCGGTCGCAGAAGGCGAGCGGATCGACGCCCGCGGCCTTGGCCGACTTTTCCACCTTCTGCCCGTGCTCGTCGGTGCCGGTCAGGAAGTGCACCCGGCGCCCGTCGAGCCGCATGAAGCGGGCCAGCACGTCGCAGGCGAGCGTCGTGTAGGCGTGCCCGATATGCGGCGCGTCGTTGACGTAGTAGATGGGCGTCGTGATGTAGTACGGCGTCCCCGTGGACATCTCGCAACTCCTCGAATGGTCCGCGCGGGCGAGGCCCGGCCCCCGCGTCGGGGGCGGGCGGCTCAGCCCTCCGACGCCACCGTCTCGAATGCCAGGAGGGACGACAGCAGGGCGTGCCTGCGGTCCAGATCGAGACCTTCGGCGCGCGCGAACAGGTCGTTGGTCTTTTCCCACAGCCCCACCCAGCGATCAAGCCGAGCGCCCTCCGCCAGCCGCCGGGTGACCGCGAGTTCGCCCGGCATCGCCTCCGGCAGCGCCCGCCCCGCGCCGACCGCGACGACGCGCGCGAGCAGGCCGGACAGGAGTTCGCGGGCGAGCGTGAAGCCGTCCCCGTCCCCTTTGCCGAACCGGTCGGCCCAGGCCATCGCCCGCGGCAGGTCGAGGGACGGCCAGCCGCCGAAGAGTTCGAGGAGATCGCGGTGGGCGGCGGCGCCGTCGAGGTCGGCCAGCGCCACCGCCCGGCCGATCGAGCCCTCGGCCAACTGCAGCAGCGTCGCCAAGGTCTCGGGATCGAGGTCGGGGCGCAGCCGGCGCAGCCCCTCGGCGACGGTGCCGACCGGCAGCGGCTCCAGGGCCAGACGCCGGCAGCGCGAGCGGATCGTCGGCAGGAGCCGGCCGGGGCTGTGGCTGGTCAGCAGCAGGAGCGCCTTGTCCGGCGGTTCCTCCAGCACCTTGAGGAGGGCGTTGGCGGCGTTGCGGTTGAGATCGTCGGCGGGATCGACGATCGCCACCCGCCAGCCGCCGGCGGCCGGCGTCAGGTGGAGGAAGTGGCCGAGGTCGCGGACGTCGCCGATCACGATCTCCTGCCGGAGGCGGCCAGTGTCTCCGACGGTGCGGGTGACGACGCGGAGATCGGGATGTCCGCCGGCCGCGATCTGCCGCGCGGCCGGGGATTCGCGCTGCAGGTCTTCGGCCGGCGGGGCGCCGAAGAGCCCGAGGTCGCCGTCGCCGCCGGCCAGCACGAAGCGGGCGAAGCGGTGCGCCAGCGTGGCCTTGCCGACCCCGCGCGGGCCGGTCAGGAGCCAGGCGTGCGGCATCCGGCCGCTGCGCCAGGCGCCGAGCAGCGCGCGTTCCGCCGCCTCCAGCCCGAACAGCCACGGGTTGGCGCGCGGCTCCAGGGCCTGGGGGTCGCTCACGCCGGAAACCGGGCGTCGACGGCGACCGCGATGGTGGTCGCCAGCTGTTCGACCGGCAGCGTGCCGTCGACCACCCGGCAGCGTTCCGGCTCGGCCGCGGCGATCGCGTGGAACGCCGCCCGCAGGCGCTCGTGGAAGGCGGCGCCGCGCAGCTCGAAGCGCTGGCGCTGCCCCTCCCCGCGCGCCGCGACCCGGGCCATGCCGACGGCCACCGGCACGTCGACGACGATGGTCAGGTCCGGCGTCAGGCCGTCGGTCGCGAACGCCCGCAGCCAGGCGATCGCGGCAGGGTCGACGCCGCCGGCCGAGCCCTGGTAGGCGGCCGTCGAATCGAAGAAGCGGTCGCACAGCACCCAGGCGCCACGGGCGAGCGCCGGGCGGATCGTCCGCTCGACATGGTCGCGGCGCGCGGCCGCGACCAGCAGCGCCTCGGTCCGGGCATCCCAGCGATCGACCGCGCCGGTGACGATCAGGGTGCGGATGGCCTCGGCTCCGGGCGAGCCGCCGGGCTCCCGGGTCGACAGGACCTCGTGGCCGCGCCGGCGAAGATGGTCGGCGAGGCGGGCGAGCTGGGTCGACTTGCCGGCCCCTTCCCCGCCCTCGAACGTGACGAAGCGGGCGGTCACTTCCCGCCGAGGAGATGGCCGGCGGCGGCCAAGAGGCGGCCGAAGACGTTGCGGCGATCGACCGCCGCGCCGGCGACCAGGGGCCCCTCGCCCAGCTTGCGGTCGTCGAGGCGGATCTCCATGACCCCGATGCGCTGGCCGGCCGCGATCGGCGCCGCCACCGGGCCGTCGTAGACGGCGACCGCCTTGATCTTGTCGCGGCTGCGACGCGGGATCGTGATCCGGATGTCCTCGCCGGCATGGAGCGGCACCGTGTCCGCGGCGCCGAGCCACACCTCGGCCGCCTCCACCGCCTGCCCGGCGCGGGCCAGCGTGTAGTTCTCGAACTCGCGGTAGGCCCATTCCAGCAGGCGCTCGGACTCCTGGGAACGCGCCCGCATCGAGCCCAGCCCCGCCACCACCAGGATCAGGCGGCGGCCGTTGCGGATGGCAGAGGCGGTCAGCCCGTACCCGGCCTCGTCGGTGTGGCCGGTCTTCACCCCGTCGGCGCCGGTCGGCTTGTAGAGGAGCGGGTTGCGGTTGCCCTGCTTGATGCCGCCATAGGTGAACTCGCGCTCGGAATAGAGGCGGTAGTGCTCCGGAAAGTCGGCGATCAGGTGGCGGGTGAGCCGGGCGAGGTCGCGCACCGACATGTAGTGGTCGGGGCTGGGCCAGCCGGTGACGTTGGCGAAACGGCTGTCGGTCAGTCCCAGCGCCTTGGCGCGATCGTTCATCAGCCGGACGAAGGCCTCCTCGGAACCGGAGATGCCCTCGGCGAGGACGAGGCAGGCGTCGTTGCCGGACTGGACGATGACGCCGCGGATCAGGTCCTCGACCTTCACCCGCGTGTCGACCTTCACGAACATCTTGGAGCCGCCCATCTGCCAGGCATTGCGGCTGACGGGCAGTTCGTCGGTGAGCGACAGCTTGCCGGCCCGGATCTGCTCGAGCACGACGTACATCGTCATGATCTTGCTCATCGAGGCCGGCGGCAGCCGGCGGTCGGCATCCTTGGC
>NZ_JAYSFE010000155.1:1698-9516 GCF_041913585.1 Allostella sp. | reverse complement strand
GGAGGCGGCCCAGCAGGAATGGGACAAGATGAAGGCGGCGCATGCGCCGGTGCTCGGCCGCCTCACCTCGCAGATCGTCCGCGTCGATCTCGGCGGCGAGCGCGGCGTCTTCTTCCGCATCCAGGCCGGCCCCTACGGCGATGCGGACGCCGCCCGGCGCGCCTGCGCCGCCCTCAAGGAGCGGAATGTCAGCTGCCTCGTCGTCCGTCCCTGAGGTCCTGTCGCCGGCGCCGGTCCCGGCGCGCTCCGGCCGGCCGCCGCCCGATGCGCCCCGTGCCGTCGTCTTCGGTTGTGCCGGTCCGGAGCTTTCGGCGGCCGAGCGCGACTTCTTCGCGGCGGCGCAGCCGCTGGGATTCATCCTCTTTCGCCGCAACGTCGAGACGCCGGAGCAGGTCGCCCGGCTGACCGGCGACCTCCGGCGCGCGGTCGGACGGCCGCACGCCCCGGTGCTGGTCGACCAGGAGGGCGGCCGGGTCGCCCGCCTCCGGCCGCCGCACTGGCCGGAGTTCCCGGCGGCCCGGCGCTTCGGCGAGGTCTGGGAGCGCGATCCCGAGCGCGCGGTCGAGGCGGTGCGCGCCAACGGCCGCCTGCTGGCGGAGACGCTGCGGCCGCTCGGCATCACCGTCGACTGCATGCCGGTCCTCGACGTGCCGGTGCCGGGCAGCCACGACGTGATCGGCGATCGCGCCTACTCCGCCAACCCGATCGCCGTCGCCCAGCTCGGCCTCGCCGCCGCCGAGGGCCTGCTCGAAGGCGGGGTGCTGCCGGTCGTCAAGCACATGCCGGGCCACGGCCGGGCCGCCGCCGACAGCCACCTCGAGCTGCCGACCGTTGCCGCCTCCGAGGCCGAACTGACGGCCCACGATTTCGCGCCGTTCCGGGCGCTCCGCTACATGCCGCTCGGGATGACGGCGCATGTCCGCTACCTGGCGCTCGACGCGGCCCGGCCGGCGACCCTGTCCCCGGTGGTGCTGGGCGAGTTCGTCCGCGACCGCATCGGCTTCGCCGGCCTGCTCTTCAGCGACGATCTCTCGATGGCGGCGCTGGGCGGGCCGATCGCGGAGCGCGCGGCGGCCGCCGTGGCGGCGGGTTGCGACGTCGCGCTGCACTGCAACGGCGACCTCGGCGAGATGGCGCTGGTCGCCGAGGCGGTGCCGGCGATGGGGCGTCACGCGCTCCGGCGCTGGCAGATCGCCGAGGACGTGCGGCGGCGCAGCCGTCGCGCCGCCGACGACCCGTCGCGCCTGGCGGCGTGGCGCGATCTCATGCTCGTCTCCGGATGACCCGGCGGCGCATCGGCTTTCGGCGGTAGGGGCCCTTGGACGATCTGCTCTTCACCATTTCGGTCTGGACCCTGCCGGTCCTGATCGCGGTCACGTTTCACGAGGCGGCCCACGGCTTCGTCGCCCGGCTGCGCGGCGACGACACCGCCTGGATGCTCGGCCGGGTGACCTTCAACCCGCTGAAGCACATCGATCCCTTCGGCACCATCCTGCTGCCGGCCATCCTGCTGATCGGCTCCGGCGGCCGCTTCATGTTCGGCTTCGCCAAGCCCGTGCCGGTCGATTTCGGACGGCTCTACAACCCGCGGGTGGACATGATCTGGGTGGCGCTGGCGGGGCCCGGCATCAACATCGCGCTCGCGCTCGCCGCCGCGATCCTCGCCCATGCGGTGCCGCTGCTGCCGGGCTTCATGGGCGAGTGGGCGCTCTTCAACCTCTTCAACGCGGTCCAGATCAACGTCGTGCTCGCGGTGTTCAACATGCTGCCGCTGCCACCGCTCGACGGCGGCCGGGTCGCCGTCGGCATCCTGCCGCGCAGCCTCGCCTATCCGCTGGCGCGCGTCGAACCCTACGGCCTCTTCGTGCTGATCGGCCTCCTCTTCCTCCTGCCGATGCTGGGCAACCAGATCGGCGTCGATCTCGACGTCCTGCGCTGGGTGATCGTCGGCCCCAGCCAGTACGTGACCGAGTGGATCCTGGAGGCGACCGGGTTCGATCCGCTGGCGATCCTGTCCGGCATCCGCTGAGGAGCCCGGCCCTGGCCGCGCCCGACCGCTTCGAGGAGGACCGCCCGGCGACCGCCGCCGAGGGCGCGCTCGTCGTCGACCTCGACGGGTTCGAGGGGCCGATCGACGTGCTGCTCGCGCTCGCCCGCGACCAGAAGGTCGACCTGACGCGGATCTCGATCCTGGCGCTGGCCGACCAGTATCTCGCCTTCGTCGGCCAGGCCAAGGCGCTGCGCCTGGAACTCGCGGCCGAGTACCTGGTGATGGCGGCGTGGCTCGCCTATCTCAAGTCGCGCCTGCTGCTGCCGGAGCCGCAGGCCGACGACGAGCCCTCCGGCCAGGACCTGGCGGCCGCGCTCGCCTTCCAGCTCCAGCGGCTGGAGGCGATGCAGACCGCCGGCCAGACGCTCTTCGCGCGCGCGCTCCTCGGCCGCGACGTCTTCCCGCGCGGAGCGCCGGAAGGGGTGCGCAACGTCACCCGCGGCGTCTACGAACTGTCGCTGTTCGATCTCCTCAAGGCCTATGCCGACCATCGCCGCCGCCAGGACGGGGCGGTGCTGCACATCGACCGGCTGGAACTCCTGTCGATGGACGACGCGCTGCAGCGCCTGTCGCGCCTGGTCGGCCGCACGCCCGGGTGGAGCACGCTGGCGAGCTACCTGCCGGAGGACCTGCGGCCCGGCATGGTCACCCGCGCGGCGCTCGCCGCCATGTTCGCCGCCAGCCTGGAATTGGCGCGGGAAGGGCGGATCGTGCTACGCCAGGATCAGATGTTCGGCCCGATATTCGTTCGCAACAACCCCCAGGCGCCGCCGGCGCCCGACGCGGAGTCGGCTCCGGCATGACCGGGATCGACCCCCATCTCCGGCTGGCCGAGGCGCTGCTCTTCGCCGCCGCCGAGCCGCTCGACGCCGAAACCATCGCCCAGCGACTGCCCGAGGGCACGGACGTCGCGGCGCTGATGGAGCGGCTCGCGGCCGACTATGCCCCGCGCGGCGTGCAGGTGGTGCGGGTCGCCGGCCGCTGGGCGCTGCGCACCGCGCCCGACCTCGCCGGCGCGCTGCGGCTGGAACGGACCGTCGCCCGCAAGCCGACCCGGGCCGCGATCGAGACGCTGGCGATCATCGCCTATCACCAGCCCGTCACCCGCGCCGAGATCGAGGAGATCCGCGGCGTCGCCCTCAGCCGCGGCACGCTGGAGATCCTGATGGAGGCCGGCTGGATCAAGCCCAAGGGGCGCCGCCAGACGCCGGGCCGTCCGGCCACCTGGGTCACGACCGAGGCGTTTCTCGCCCATTTCGGCCTCGACCAGCTCTCCGACCTGCCGGGGATCGACGAACTGAAGGCCGCGGGCCTGCTCGACCAGCGGCCGGTGCTCAACCCGCTGCCCTCCGAGGCGGACGCCGCCGCCGCGGACGCGGAGGACGAGGACGCGGAAGACGAGGACCCGGACCGGGACGACGGGGCGGACGAGCCGGCGGCCGCGGGAGAGCGCGTTTGACCCCCCTTCCGGCCCTGGGCGCCGTCCACTCCGCCGACCCGAAGGCCGCCGGGCTGGCGCTGGAAGGCATCGGGCACGCCTATGACGGGGTCGACGCGGTGTGCGACGTCAGCCTCGCCGTCGGCCAGGGCGAGGTCGTGTGTCTGCTCGGCCCCTCCGGCTGCGGCAAGACGACGGTGCTCCGGGTCGCGGCCGGCCTCGAGCGGCTGCAGCGCGGCCGGGTGGCGATCGCCGGCCGCACCGTCGCCGGCGACGGCGTCGACACCCCGCCCGAGGCGCGCGGCGTCGGTCTGGTGTTCCAGGACTATGCCCTCTTCCCGCACCTGTCGGTGGCCGACAACGTCGCCTTCGGGCTGCGCGCGCTGCCCGCCCCGGAACGCCGGCAGCGGGCGCTCGACGTACTGCGGCGGGTGGGGCTCGCGAGCCTGGCCGAAGCCTATCCGCACACGCTCTCGGGCGGCCAGCAGCAGCGGGTGGCGCTCGCCCGGGCGCTCGCCCCGCAGCCGCGGGTGATGCTGCTCGACGAGCCCTTCTCCGGCCTCGACACGCGGCTGCGCGACCGCGTGCGCGACGAGGCCCTGCATCTCCTGAAGGACAGCGGGTCGGCGACGCTCCTCGTCACCCACGATCCCGAGGAGGCGATGTTCATGGCCGACCGCATCGCCGTCATGCGGGCCGGGCGGATCGAGCAGCTGGGCGCGCCCGCCGACCTCTACTGTCAGCCGGCCAGCGCCTTCGTCGCCGCCTTCTTCGGCGACGTCAACCGGCTCGACGGCGTCGTCCGCGCCGGGCGGGTCGAGACGCCGCTGGGCCCGGTCGCCGCCGGCCCGCACCTCGACGGGGCACCGGTCGAGGTGCTGATCCGCCCGGAGGCGATCCGCCTCTCCGACCCGGCCGACTCGGCGCCGGTCGCCCGCGTCCGGGTGATCGCCGCCCGGATGCTGGGCCGCACCTCGCTGGTCCATCTCTCGATCGAGGGCGGCGGTGCCATCCATCTCCATGCCCGCGTTCCGGGCCGTTTCCTGCCGCCGGAGGGCGCGGTCCTCGCCGTCGCCGCCGATCCGGCCCAGACCTTCGTCTTCGCGCGAGAAGCGGCGGTTTGAAGCGCCCGGCGATCGTTGCGGCAGCAGGGCCTTTCTGCCAGTATCCGGCTCCGTTTTTCCGGCCCGTCCACAACCGCAAGCGCCCTCCCGCATGCCGAGCGCCCTCGAAATCGTCCTGGTGGTCCTGGTCGCGGCGCTGTTCTTCGGCGCCTCGCGGCTTGCCGGGCCGATGCGGGACGCCGGGCGCCAGGCCGGGCGTCTCCGGCGCTGGGCGGCGGCGCCCTCCGGGACCGCGGCAGCGGCGCCGGCCGGCCCGGCTGCGCTGCCACGCCCGCCGGCCGCGGGATGATCGGCCCCGGCGGGGCCAGGGCCGGGTAGGCGCATGTTCGACATCGGCTGGTCCGAACTGGCGGTGATCGCGGTGGTGGCGCTGGTCGTCATCGGGCCGAAGGATCTGCCCAAGGTGCTGCGCACCGTCGGCCAGTGGGTGGCCCGCGCCCGCGCCGTCGCCCGCGACTTCCAGACCAGCGTCGACGAGATGGCGCGCGAGGCCGACCTGCAGGACGTCAAGAAGCACATCGACGACCTGCGGAACACCAACGTGTCGGCCCTGATCGAGAAGCATGTCGACCCCAAGGGCGACCTGCGCGAGGCCTTCGAGCCGCCGAAGGAACTGAGCCACGACCCGTTCGCGGCGGACCCCGCGCCGGCGCCGGGGGACAACGCCATCCGCCAGCCCGTCGACTATGTTCCGCCGGCCGAGGCGCCGTCGGTCCCGGCCGACACGCCGCCGGCCGCCGTGCCCGACGTGCCGCCGCCCGCCACCGGGCCGGAACCGCCGGCCGACGTCCCGGCGCCCCGGCCGCCTGCGGCGACCGCCTAGGCCCCGAGCGATGCGCGACGAGGATATCGACGACAAGAAGATGCCGCTGCTCGACCACCTGGTCGAGCTGCGCAACCGCCTGATGTGGTCGGTCGGCGCCATCCTGGTCGCCTTCGTGCTCTGCTACTACTTCTCGGCCGACATCTACGGCTTCCTCACCCGCCCGCTCGCCGACGCGCTCGGCGACCGCGAGGGCCGGCGGATGATCTTCACCGACCTGACCGAAGCCTTCTTCACCTACATCAAGGTCGCCTTCTGGGCGGCGGCGCTGCTCGCCTTCCCGATCATCGCCAGCCAGATCTGGATGTTCGTCGCGCCGGGCCTCTACCGGCACGAGCGCAAGGCGTTCCTGCCCTTCCTGGTGGCGACGCCGATCCTGTTCTTCCTCGGCGGCGCGCTCGTCTACTACTTCATCTTCCCGCTCGCCTGGCGCTTCTTTCTCAGCTTCGAGACGCCGGGCGTCGGCGGCGACCTGCCGATCCAGCTCGAGGCCAAGGTCAACGAGTACCTGTCGCTCGTCATGACCATGATCTTCGCCTTCGGCCTCGCCTTCCAGCTGCCGGTGCTGCTGACGCTGCTCGCCCGCGTCGGCATCGTCAGCGCGGCGATGCTGGCCAAGGGACGGCGCTACGCGATCGTCGGCATCTTCATCTTCGCCGCCATCGTCACCCCGCCCGACGTCATCAGCCAGGTCGGCCTCGCGATCCCGATGATCGCGCTCTACGAGATCTCGATCGTCGCCGCCAAGCTGGCCGAGCGGGCCCGCCGCAAGCGCGAGGAGGAGGACGAGGCCGAAGCCGCCGCCGAGGCCGCGGCGGAGCAGGCGGCGGCCGACGTCGCCGCCGAGCCGCCGACCGTGCCGCCGACCGTGCCGGGCGGCGGACGTTCCTGATCCGATCCACCGTTCCAGCCACTCCCAGCCAAGCCCCAACCCCAGCGAAGCCAGCGCATGCACGACATCCGAGCCATCCGCGAGCAACCCGACCTCTTCGACCGCGGCCTCGCCCGCCGCGGGCTGGAGGCGCGCGCGCAGTCGATCCTGGCCCTGGATGCCGAGCGGCGATCGATGCAGACCCGGCTGCAGGAGCTGCAGCAGCGGCGCAACGACGCCTCCAGGGCGATCGGGCAGGCCAAGTCGCGCGGCGAGGACGCCGGCGCGGCGATCGCCGAGGTCGCCCGCCTGAAGGAGGAGTTCCCCCGCATCGAGGCGCGCGAGGCGGAGCTGGCGGCCGAGCTCGACCGGCTTCTGGCGGAGCTGCCGAACCTGCCCGCCGACGACGTGCCGGACGGGACCTCGGAGGCCGACAACCGCGAGCTGCGGCGGTCGGGGCAGCGCCCCGCCTTCAATCACGCGGCGCGCGAGCATTTCGACATCGGCGAAGGCCTCGGCCTGATGGACTTCCAGGCGGCCGCCCGCCTGTCCGGTGCCCGCTTCGTGGTCCTGCGCGGACAACTGGCGCGCCTGGAGCGGGCGCTGGCGGCCTTCATGCTCGACATCCACACCGGCGAGTTCGGCTATACCGAGGTCCAGCCGCCGCTCCTGGTGCGCGACGAGGCGGTGTTCGGTACCGGCCAGCTGCCGAAGTTCGGCGACGACCTGTTCCGCACCACGACGGGCCTGTGGCTGATCCCGACGGCCGAGGTCCCGCTGACCAACCTCGCCGCCGACCAGATCCTCGACCTGGCCGACCTGCCGCTGCGCCTGACCGCCTACACGCCCTGCTTCCGCTCCGAGGCGGGGGCGGCCGGCCGTGACACCCGCGGGATGCTGCGCCAGCACCAGTTCGGCAAGGTCGAGCTCGTCTCGATCACCGCCGACGACCAGTCCGACGCCGAGCACGAGCGGATGACGAAGGCGGCGGAGACCGTGCTGCAGCGGCTCGGCCTGCACTACCGGGTGATGGCGCTCTGCACGGGCGACATGGGCTTCTCGGCGCGCCGGACCTACGACCTCGAGGTGTGGCTGCCGGGGCAGGGGACGTTCCGCGAGATCTCGAGCTGCTCCACCTGCGGCGACTTCCAGGCCCGCCGCATGAAGGGGCGCTACCGGGTGCCGGGCGAGAAGGGGACACGCTTCGTGCATACGCTGAACGGGTCGGGCCTCGCGACCGGCCGGGCGCTGATCGCGATCCTGGAGAACTACCAGCGCGAGGACGGGCTGGTGACGGTGCCCGACGCGCTCCGCCCCTATCTCGGCGGGGCGGAGGTCATCGGCCGCACGGGAGCCCCGGCATGACCGCCATCGACCTCTCCCAGGCGCGCATCCTCGTCACCAACGACGACGGCATCCACGCCCCCGGGATCAAGGTGCTGGAGAAGGTGGCGCGGTCGCTGTCGCGCGACGTCTGGACGGTCGCGCCGGAGGAGGAGCATTCGGGCGCCG
>NZ_JAYSFE010000155.1:0-1598 GCF_041913585.1 Allostella sp. | reverse complement strand
TCGCTGTCGCGCGACGTCTGGACGGTCGCGCCGGAGGAGGAGCATTCGGGCGCCGGCCATTCGCTGACCCTGCGCTACCCCTTGCGCATCCGCCAGCTCTCGCGCCGCCGCTATGCCGTCGACGGCACGCCGACCGACGCCGTCCTCATGGGCTGCCGCGTGCTCCTGAAGGCGAAGCCGCCGACGCTGGTGCTGTCGGGCGTCAACCGCGGCGCCAACCTCGGCGAGGACGTGACCTATTCGGGCACGGTCGCGGCGGCGATGGAGGGCACCCAGCTCGGCATCCCGTCGATCGCCCTCAGCCAGTGCACCCGGCCCGGGCAGCCGGTGCACTGGGCGGCGACCGAGCACCATGCCGCCGACGTCATCCGCCGCGTCTGCGCCGTCGGCTGGCCGAAGAACGTGCTCATCAACCTCAACTTCCCGCCCTGTCCGCCGGCCAGCGTCGTCGGCGTGCAGGCGACGAGCCAGGGCCGGCACAAGATCGGCGGCGCCCTGCAGGAGGGGCGCGACCCGCGCGGCCTTCCCTACTACTGGATCGCCACCACCCGGGACGAGGACGACGGGGTCGAGGGCACCGACCTCCATGCCGTGCGGAACTTCCGGATCTCGGTCACCCCGCTCTATCTCGACCTCACCCACCGCCCCACCCTCAAGCCGCTGGCGGAGATCTTTCCGTGACAGCCGGGCCGCGCCAGCTCCGGCTCATCATGGAGCTGCGGCGGCAGGGGATCGGGGATACGCGCGTCCTGGGCGCGATGGAGCGCATCCCGCGCGAGAGCTTCGTGCCCGAGATGTTCCGCGACCAGGCCTACGAGGACACGGCCCTGCCGATCGGGCACGGCCAGACCATCAGCCAGCCGACCGTGGTCGCCCGCATGACCGAGGCGCTGGCGGTCGGCGACCGCCATCGGGTGCTGGAGATCGGCACCGGCTCGGGCTACCAGGCGGCCGTGCTCGCCCGGCTGTGCCGGCGCCTCTACACGATCGAGCGCCACCGGCCGCTGCTGCAGACGGCGGAGGCGCGCTTCCGCGAACTGCGCCTGCACAACGTCACGACGCGCTGGGGCGACGGCACCAAGGGCTGGCCCGAATCGGCGCCCTTCGACCGGATCATCGTCACCGCGGCCGGCCTCGACATCCCCGATACGCTGCCCGAGCAGCTCGCCCCCGGCGGGGTCATGGTCATTCCGGTCGGCGAGCGCGGCGACACCCAGCGCCTGGTGCGCATCGTCCGCGCCGACGACGGCTTCGTCTGCGACGATATGGGGACCGTGCGATTCGTGCCGCTGGTCGCCGGGCTGCCGCGCGGCGCGGCGGGACGGACGGCCTGAACCGGCCGCCGCTGCCGCCCTTCGTCGCGCCCGCCGCGCGCCGTTTGCCCGTGACTCGGCCGGGCCGCTAGATTCCCCCGCGTGATGGACGGACGGCGAGCCTGCTGCCCCACTGCTGCCGCCTTCCTCGCGGCGGCCCTGTTCGCGCTCGGCGCCTGCAGCCGGTACGAGCCGATCGAGGTGTGGGATCCCGAGAACCCGCAGCGGGAGGAGGCGCGGGAGGCGCCGCCCGCGGCCGCGGGCGAGGCGTCGCCGGCGGTGCGC
>NZ_JAYSFE010000154.1:0-9555 GCF_041913585.1 Allostella sp. | reverse complement strand
GGTTGCCGTTCATGTCGTCGTCGCCGCCCCAGCCGCCCAGCGTGTCGTTGCCGCCGTAGCCGAGGATGAGGTCGCCGCCGTCATAGCCCTCGAGATAGTCGGGGCCGTCGCCGCCGATGCGGGTGACGCCGTTGTACGGGTAGTAGTCGTCGTAGTGGTAGGAGAACCCGTAGTCGGCATAGACGAAGGTCAGATAGCCGTAGCCGTCATAGGCATAGCCGTCATAGACCCAGTCATATTCGTAGCCGCCGTACCAGTAGTCGGCATAGAATTCTACGCCGAAATCCCAGTATCCATAGTCGTACGGGTCGTACCAGTAGTACGGATCGTAGGTATAGTCGTAGTATCCATAGTAGTCGTCGGCATAGTATCCGTAATCCGAATACCAGTCGTCATAGTATCCATAATCGTAGTATCCGTCGTCATAGTATCCCGGATCGTAGTATCCCGGATCATAATAATAGTCGTCGTAGTAATATCCATCATCGTAGTAGTCGTCATAGTAGTAGTCGTAATATCCGTCGTCGTAGTACCCGCCGCCGTCATAATACCCGTCGTCGTAATAGCCGGCGTCGTAGTAGCCACCATCGCCGTAATAGTCGTAGTAGCCGTCGTCGTAGTACGGGTCGTAGTAGTCGTCGTAGGCCATGGCGAACCTCGGCAGGTGCCCTCGGGCGAGGGGATTGGTCGTAGGAGAAAACGGCCGGCGGCGGCTTTCATTCCCACGGCGGCGCCGGTGCGTCGCCGGCGAGGAGATGGTCGGCCAGCCGGCGAACGCCGCCGGGCAGCGTCCGGTTCCGCGGCCGGCACAGCGTCAGGCGCCGGTCGGCCCAGGCGTCGGCCAGCAGCGGTGCGGACAGCCGGCGCGGGCGCGCCCGGACGAGCGCCCGCGGCAGGACCGCCGCGCCCACCCCCTGCTCGACCATCCGGCACAGCGCCTCGGGATCGGCGAGGCGCACGCGCACGCCCGGGCAGAACCCGCCGGCCCCGGCATGGCGATCGAGGAAGCGCTGCAGCGGGCTGTCGGCCGGCAGGGCGACGAACGGGCTGGCCGCCAGCTCGGCCAGACGGACGCGGCGGCGACGCGCCAGCGGATGCTGCCGCGGCAGCGCCACGACGAGCGGGTCCGACCCGAGCAGCCGCCGCTCGACGGCCGGGTCGGCCATGGCGGAGGCGAGGGCGATGCCGAGATCGGCCGTGCCGTCGGCAACGGCCGCCAGGACGCGCTCGCTCGCCAGTTCCAGCACCTCGACCGCAATGCCGGGATGGGCCGCGAGGAAGCCTGGAAGATGGACCGCGACGATGGTGGCGAGCGCCGCCGTGTTGGCCGCGAGCCGCACCCTGCCCCCGCGTCCGCCATCCAGCCCGAGGTCCAGGCGCATCTCGTCCCAGCGCGCGACGACGGCCGCGGCATGGCCGAGCAGGGCCTGGCCGGCCGCCGTCGGGCGCACCCCGTCGCGCCCGCGTTCCAGGAAGCGGGCGCCGGCCGCATCCTCCATCCCGCCCAGTCGCTGGCTGGCCGAAGGCAGCGCCAGGCCGACCTCCGCCGCGCCGGCGGTGATCGTGCCCGCCCGGCAGACGGCGGCGAAGAGCCGGAGGTCGGTGATGTCGAAGCGCAAGCGCCATCCTCCCATGCCGCCTTCGGAAAATCCGAAGGCCGGCTTCCGGGAAGCCAGATTGCGCGGCGGCGGCAAGCCGGTGCAAGTGGAGGCGATGTCGATCGATCCCGGACTTCTCGCGGGCGCCCTCGCCGCCTTCGTCCTCGCCGGCTTCGTCAAGGGCGTGCTCGGCTTCGGGCTGCCGACGGTGCTGGTCGCGGGCCTCGCCCTGGTGCTGCCGCCGGCCCAGGCGGTCGCACTGATGCTGCTGCCGGCCTTCGTCACCAACGTCGCCCAGGCGGGGATCGGCCGGCAGTTCGGCCCGCTGACCTGGCGGCTGCGGGGATTCCTCGGCGGCCTCGTCGCCGGCACGCTGCTCGCCGGCCCCGTCCTCGCCGCCTGGCTCGGCAGCGGCGGGGCGGGCGCGACGCGCATCGCGCTCGGCTGTGCGCTGCTCGCCTATGCCGCCTCGGCGCTGGCCGGACGGGTGCCCAACCTGACGCCGCGGACGGCCGCGCTGCTGGCGGTGCCGTCGGGGCTGGCGAGCGGGACGATCGGCTTCGCCAGCGGCATCTTCGTCTTTCCGACCGCCCCCTACCTGCAGGCGCTGGGGCTCGAGCGCGGCCAGCTGTCACAGGCGATGGGGATCGCCTTCACCCTGGCGACGGTGGTGCTGGCCGCGGCGCTCGCCGGCCATGGCGGCATCGCGGTGCCGGATCTCGGCTGGTCGGCCGCCGGCACGGTGCCGGCGCTGGCGGGGATGTGGCTGGGAATGCGCCTGCGCGACCGTCTCGGCCGGGCCACCTTCCGCAATCTCTTCCTGCTCGCGCTGGGCGCGATCGGCCTGCACTTCGCCCTGGCCTGACCGCCCCCCGGCGGCCGAGGTCAGACCGGGTGCTCGAAGAGGCCGGGCGCGCGCGGGCTGGGCGGGCGGGCGGTGTCGAACTCCGCCGCCATATGGGCGAGGATCTCGGCATTGCGGCGAAGCTGCGCGGCGTGCTCGGTGTCGGTCAGCGCCAGCCCCGCGAACTCCCGGGCCATGTAGTCGAGCATTCCGGCGTAGGTCGAATAGAAGGGGGACATCGGCGGACCCGGGCAGTGGAGAAGGTGGTCGGAGGGGGCGGTCGCATCTTGAACGTCCCTCGCGGCGATTTGTTCCGCACCGTTGCCGCAGGGATACAGTCCGGCGGCGCCGATCCGAAGTTGCCGCGGCGGCGCAAAACCGCTATGCACCCGCGGGCCTACCCCACATGCCCCCTGAACTCGAGCGGATGAACGAGCCGATCCATCCCGGACTGCTGCCGGCCGGCCTGGCCGACCAGCTTCCCGACGACGCCGCCTTCGAGGCGGCCGTCGTCGCACGGCTGATGGACCGGCTGGCGCTGTCGGGCTACGACCGGGTGAAGCCGCCGCTCTTCGAGTTCGAGGACAGCCTGCTGTCCGGCGCCGGCGCGGCGCTCGCCTCCGACACGTTCCGCCTGATGGACCCGATCTCGCAGCGCATGATCGGCCTGCGCGCCGACATGACACCGCAGGTCGCCCGCATCGCCGCCACCCGCCTCGTCCGCCAGCCGCGCCCCCTGCGGGTCAGCTATGCCGGCCAGGTGCTGCGCGTGCGCGGCAGCCAGTTGCGCCCCGAGCGCCAGCTCGGCCAGGTCGGCGCCGAGCTCATCGGCGTCGCCTCGCCGGCCGCCGATGCCGAGGTCATCGTCCTCGCCGCCGAGGCGGTGGAGGGGCTCGGCGTCACCGGCCTGTCGATCGACCTGACGACGCCGACGCTCGTCCCCGCCGTCTGCCGCGAGTTCGCCATGGACGCGGCGGCCGAGGTCCGCGTGCGCGCCGCCATCGACCGCAAGGACGCCGCCGCACTGGAGCGCGCGGCCGGGGCCGGACGCCACGTCCTGGGCGGCCTTCTCGCCGCCTCCGGGCCGGCCGACCGCGCGCTCGAGGCGCTGCAGTCGATGACCCTGCCCGACGTCGCCGCCCGCGAGGTCGACATGCTGGCCGAGGTCGTCCGCCTCGTGCGCCGGGCGCTCCCGGCCCTGGTGCTGACCGTCGACCCGGTGGAGAACCGCGGCTTCGAGTATCACGCCGGGATCAGCTTCACCCTCTTCGCGCGCGGCGTGCATGGCGAGCTCGGCCGCGGCGGGCGCTACGAGATCGGTTTCGGCCGCGACGAGGCGGCGACCGGCTTCACCCTCTACACCGACACGCTGACGCGGGCCGCGCCGCGGCCGGAGCCGGCACGCCGCGTCTACGTCCCGATCGACGCTCCGGCGGACGCCGCCCGGAGCCTGCGCGCCGCCGGCTGGGTCACCGTGCAGGCGCTCGACGACCAGGAGGCCGCGGCCGAGGCCAGGCGCCTCGGCTGCTCGCACCGACTGGACGACAAGGGCCTGCCCGTCCCGCTCTGAGCGGGACGACGACGAGAACCGGGTCGCCGCCCGGCACCGGTCCGGAACCGGTCCCGGCCGACCCGACAGAACGAGGAAAGTCGAGCTTATGGCGAACGTGGCCGTGGTCGGAGCCCAGTGGGGCGACGAGGGCAAGGGCAAGATCGTCGACTGGCTGTCGGAGCGCGCCGACGTCGTCGTCCGCTTCCAGGGCGGCCACAATGCCGGCCACACCCTGGTGGTCGGCAATGTCGAGTACCGGCTGAGCCTGCTGCCGTCGGGCGTCGTCCGCCCGGGCAAGCTCTCGATCATCGGCAACGGCGTCGTCGTCGACCCGTGGGCCTTCTTTCGCGAGATCGAGACCCTGACCGCCAAGGGCGTGGCGATCTCCCCCGAGACGCTCCAGGTCGCCGACAACGCGGTCCTGATCCTGCCGCTGCACGGCGAGCTCGACCGCGCCCGTGAGGAGGCGCGCGGCGCCGCCCGCCTCGGCACCACGGGGCGCGGCATCGGCCCCGCCTACGAGGACAAGGTCGCGCGCCGGGCGCTCCGGGTCTGCGACCTGGCGGAACCCGAGACGCTCGACCGCAAGATCGAGGAACTGCTGCGCCACCACAACACGCTGCGCCGCGGCTTCGGCATGGACCCGGTCGAGGCGGCCGCCATCCGCGCCGATCTCGCCGGCGTCACCGACCGGCTGCTCGCCTTCGCCCGGCCGGTGTGGCGGACGCTCGACGAGGCCCGCCGCGCCGGCCGCCGCATCCTCTTCGAGGGCGCCCAGGCGGCGATGCTCGACGTCGACCACGGCACCTATCCCTACGTCACCTCGTCGAACACGGTGGCGGGCCAGGCGGCGACCGGCTGCGGCCTCGGGCCCGGCGCGGTCGGCACCGTGCTCGGCATCGCCAAGGCCTACACGACGCGGGTCGGCTCCGGTCCCTTCCCGACCGAGCTCACCGACGCGATCGGCGAGCGCCTCGGCGAGCGCGGGCGCGAGTTCGGCACCGTGACCGGGCGCAAGCGCCGCTGCGGCTGGTTCGACGCGGTCATGGTGCGCCAGGCGATGAAGGTCGCCGGCATCACCGGCATCGCGCTCACCAAGCTCGACGTGCTCGACGGCCTGCCGGAAATCCAGGTCTGCACCGGCTACCGGCTCGACGGCGAACTGCTCGACCATTTCCCGGCCGGGATGGCCAAGCAGGCGCGCTGCGAGCCGGTCTACGAGACGCTGGAGGGCTGGAGCGAGAGCACCCGCGGCGCCCGCTCCTGGGCACAGCTCCCGGCGACCGCGATCAAGTATGTCCGCCGCATCGAGGAACTGGTCGAGACGCCGGTGCAGCTGCTCTCGACCAGCCCGGAGCGCGAGGACACCATCCTGATGCGCGACCCCTTCACCGACTGACGGGCGGCGCCGGGCGCTACCCCGCGGCGACGTATTCGCGCAGCGCCCTGGCCTCGTTCTCGACCTCGGCCAGGCGGTGCTTGACGACGTCGCCGATCGAGACGATCCCGGCGAGCGCGCCGTCGCGCATCACCGGCAGGTGCCGGAAGCGCCCGCGGGTCATGAGGCCCATGACGTGGCCGATGCCATCCTGCGGGCGGCAGCAGACGACGTCGCGGGTCGCCAGCGTCTCGACCGCCTCGCCGAGGCAGGCGGCGCCGCCGCGGGCGATGCCGCGCATCACGTCGCGTTCGGAGAGGATGCCGAGGACGGCGCCGACCGGATCGCGGACGAGGACGGCGCCGATGCCATGGCGCATCATGGTCTGCACGGCCGCGCCGACGCGCTCGTCCGGCAGCACCGAGACGACGTCGCTTCCCTTGACGTTGAGAATCGCCTGGACCGTCATCGCTTCCTCCGTCTGTCCGGCGGCACAGGGCCGCCTGTCCGGCGATCGGGCCCGCCGGATCGCGGGGGGAGGAAGACGAACTCACCCCCCGGCAATCCGCGGGGTCACGCCTCGGAGAGGGATGCTAGCGGGTAAGGTCCCGGTTTGAAAGGTGCCGGCCCGCCCCCGACGGGGCGGCGGGGGCGGGAAGCGTCGCCACTTCCCGCCCGATCCATCAGCGCAACTGCACCAGATTGGGCTGATTGGCGAGCCCCTGCTGGATCGCCGCCGACTTGATCGACTTCTGCAGCTTCTCGAACGCCCGCACCTCGATCTGGCGGACGCGCTCCCGGCTGATGCGATAGTGCTGGCTCAGATCCTCCAGCGTCGTCGGCTCGTCCTTGAGCCGGCGCTCGACCAGGATGTGGCGCTCGCGCTCGTTCAGCGTCTTCATGGCGTCGCCGAGGAGCTTGCGGCGCTTGCCCATCTCCTCGCTCTCGGCCAGCCGCGTCTCCTGGCTGTCCGACTCGTCGACCAGCCAGTCCTGCCACTCGCCGTCGCCGTCGGCGCGGAGCGGCGCGTTCAGGGAATGGTCCGGCGCCCCGAGGCGGCGGTTCATGCTGACGACGTCGGCCTCCGGCACGCCCAGTTCCTTGGCGATCTTGGCGACCTGCTCGGGCGTCAGGTCGCCCTCGTCGATCGCCTGCATCTGGCCCTTCAGCTTGCGCAGGTTGAAGAAGAGCTTCTTCTGGGCGGCCGTCGTCCCCATCTTCACCAGCGACCAGGAGTGCAGGATGTATTCCTGGATCGCGGCGCGGATCCACCACATGGCGTAGGTGGCGAGGCGGAAGCCCCGCTCCGGATCGAACCGCTTCACCGCCTGCATCATCCCGACATTGCCCTCGGAGATCAGTTCCGAGAGCGGCAGCCCGTAGCCGCGGTAGCCCATGGCGATCTTGGCGACCAGACGCAGGTGGCTGGTCACCAGGCGGTGGGCCGCTTCGGTGTCCTCGTGCTCGCGCCAGCGCTTGGCGAGCATGTATTCCTCGTTCTGCTCGAGCATGGGAAACCGCCGGATCTCCTGGAGATACCGGGTGAGGTTGCCGTCGCTACCGACGCTGGGCAGTGCAAGAGCAGTCGCCATCGTTCCGTCTCCTTCCAACCGGCCCCCAACCGGTTTGGCACTCTCCTATCGAGAGTGCCAACCTACCCGGTCAGGCCGCTGCCGGTCAATACCTGACCAGATTAGTCAACATCATCGCAATTAAATTAATTCTAATCTGGCCAGCAATGTTCCCATATCCTCCGGCAGCGGGCTCTCGAACTCCAACCACTTCCCCGTGATGGGGTGGGAGAACCCGAGCGTCGCCGCATGCAGCGCCTGGCGCGAGAAGCCGGCCAGCGCCGCCCGCGCCGCGGCGTCGGCCCCGGCATTGCGGGCCCCGCGGGTGCGGCCGTAGACCGGGTCGCCGACCAGCGGATGCCCGCGCGCGGCGAGGTGGACCCGGATCTGGTGCGTCCGCCCAGTGGCCAGCCGGCATTCCAGCAGCGACGCCCGGCTGCCCACCCGGCGGATCGTGCGGTAGCGCGTCAGCGCCGGCCGGCCGCCGCGGGCGACGATCGCCATGCGCTGGCGATCGACCGGATGGCGGCCGATGTCGCCCTCGATCTCGCCGGCCAGCGGGTTCGGCACCCCCCAGACGACGGCGAGGTAGCTGCGTCGGGCGCTGTGGTCGGCGAACTGGCGCTGCAGCCCGGTCAGCGCCGGCTCGCTCTTGGCGGCTACCAGGAGCCCGCTCGTGTCCTTGTCGATGCGGTGGACGATGCCCGGCCGGCGGACGCCGCCGATGCCGCGCAGCGAGGCCCCGCAATGCGCGAGCAGCGCATTGACCAGCGTCCGGTCCGGATTGCCGGGGGCGGGATGGACGACCATGCCGGCGGGCTTGTCGACCACGATCACCTCCTCGTCCTCGTACACGACGGCGAGCCGGATGTCCTGCGCTTCCGGTTCGGCCGGCTCAGGCTCGGGAACGACGATGGCGAAAGTTTGTCCGGCTTTGACGCGAAGGGACGGGTCCGATAGTGTCGCGCCGTCGACCGTGACCGCGCCGCCTTCGATCAAGCCCTTGATCCGGCTGCGCGATACGCCGTCGAAGCGCGCCGCGAGAAAGCGGTCCGCCCGCTCCCCCGCATCCTCCGCCCCGGCCATGACGATCTGTCGCACGCTCCCTTCCCCTGCCCCGAGCGCGGCCGCACCGGCCGCCCGACCGCGAGGCGTAGCATGGCTGCGCTGAAGGTGCTGGTGATTGTGATGGGGGTGGCGATCGTCGGCATGGTGGCGCTGATCGGCATCACCATCGCCAAGCGGTTCGCCGCCGGCGGCGCCGGCGCCCCGGCGGTGGAGGCCGTGCTCGGCCTGCCGCCCGGCACCGTCATCCTCTCGGCCGTGCCGGCCGACGGCCAGCTCGCGCTCACCCTGCGGCTGCCGGACGGCTCGACCCGCGCCGCCGTCGTCGACCTCGCCAGCGGCCGCACGGTCGCGACGGTGCGGCCGTGAGGCCGCCCGCCATCCGCTCCCTGCCAACGCGGTCCCGACCATGAACTTCGCCTCCGACAACACGGCCGGCGCCCATCCGGCGATCCTCCGGGCGCTCGCCGATGCCGCCACCGGCCGCGCCATGCCCTATGGCAACGACCCGTGGACCACGCGGGTTGCCGCCCGCCTCGCCGAGATCTTCGAGACCGCGGTCGAGGTCTTCCCGGTCGCCACCGGCACCGCCTGCAACGCGCTCGCCCTGTCGGCGCTGACGCCGCCCTGGGGGGCCGTGCTCTGTCACGAGGCGGCCCATGTCCAGGTCGACGAGTGCGGCGCGCCCGAGTTCTTCACCGCCGGCGCCAAGCTCGTGCCGCTGCCCGGCCCCGACGGCAAGATCCGGCCGGCGACCCTGGAGGCGGCGCTGGAGCGCGCCGGGTTCGGCATCGTCCACGCGGTCCAGCCGGCCGCCCTCACCCTGACCCAGTCGACCGAGTGCGGCGCCGTCTACCGGCCGGACGAGATCCGGGCGCTGGCCGACCTCGCGCATGCGCGCGGCCTCGGCGTCCACATGGACGGCGCCCGCTTCGCCAACGCCGTCGCCGCGACCGGCTGCTCCCCCGCCGACCTCACCTGGCGGGCCGGCATCGACGTGCTCAGCCTGGGCGCGACCAAGAACGGCGCCATGGCCGCCGAAGCGGTCGTCTTCTTCGACCGCGGCCGCGCCGACCGCTTCGCCTTCCGCCGCAAGCGCGCGGGGCACCTCTTCTCGAAGATGCGCTTCCTCTCCGCCCAGCTCGAGGCCTACCTGGCCGACGGGCTGTGGCTCGCCAACGCCGCCCACGCCAACGCCATGGCGAAGCGGCTGGCGGACGGGCTGGCGGCCCTGCCCGCGGTCGCGCTGCTCCACCCGGTCGAGGCCAACGCCGTCTTCGCCCGCCTGCCCGGGCCGGCCATCGACGCCATGGCCCAGGCGGGCTTCCGCTTCTACCGCTGGCCCGACGAGCGCAGCGACGCCATCCGCCTCGTCACCGCCTTCGACACCGACCCGGCCGACGTCGACGCTTTCCTCGCCCGACTGCGATCAATCCTCTTGATCCCGGCGCCGGCAACCGCTACTTGAAGCGCCGCCCGGCCCGACGTCCCCTTCGTCTAGAGGCCTAGGACACCGCCCTCTCACGGCGGTAACAGGGGTTCGAATC
>NZ_JAYSFE010000153.1:0-9824 GCF_041913585.1 Allostella sp. | reverse complement strand
TCCGAACCGAAATTGGCGATCTGTTCCTTGAGAATGGCGGAGATTTCCGCCGCGCGGATTTCCATCACGCGACCCCTTTCATCGCGAGCTCGAGACGTTGCAGCTTTGTGCGGAGCGAAGAATCGACCATGCGCGAGCCCACGCGCACGACCAGACCGCCCAGAAGCGAGGGATCGACCGCAAGGTCGACCGTGACTTTGCCCCCGACCGCCCGACGCAGGGCGTCGGTGACGGTGGAGAGCTGGGATTCGGACAAGGGCGCGGCCGACGTCACATGCGCCGTCAGCTCGCCGCGGCGGCGCGCCAGTTCGGCGAGGAAGGCCGCGATCATCGATTCGACGGCGAAGAGCCGCCGGTTGCGGGCGAGCAGGCCGAGGAAGTTCCGGGTCAGCGCGTCGAAGCCGGCCTGGTCGGCGATCGCCGCCACCGCCCGGCCCTGCTGCTCGCGGCCCAGGACCGGGCTGCGCACGAGGCGCCGCAGGTCGGGACTGTCGGCCAGCATCGTGCGGAGGCGACGGAGATCGTCCGCCACGGCATCGACGGTCCGACGCTCGTCGGCGAGATCGAACAGAGCGCTCGCATAGCGCTCGGCCAGCCCGGCGGATTCTGACGCTTTGGCAGCCACGAAACCCTTCCCTTCGGCGCCTGGAGGATGTGCCCGCCCGGAGCCCCCGCCCAGACAATGGACACCCGTCGGGCAGGGTATCCCGCCCGAACGCGGGCGGTTCACTAGCATGGGGTCGGTCGCATTGCAACGACCGCTCCCGACGAAAAGGCCCGCGGCGGAGCGCCGCGGGCCTCTTCACCGACCGACTGACCGGACCGGGCCGGATCAGCAACCGAGATCGAGACGCTGCCCCTCGCGGCCGACCGCGCTGCGCCGGTCGCCGCGCCCGCAGGTGTAGGTGACCTCGAGCACCTTCGGCTCGCCGAAGGCCGGGTCGCCGCAGAGCCCGTTGTCGACGCGAATGCCGCAGCGGTCGCGGCCGTTGCAGCGGTCGGCCACCGCCGGGGCGGCATTGCAGGCGCGCGAGCGGCTGCCGTAGCGGGCTTCGATCACCCGGATGTCGCGGTCGCCATAGCCGGGCCCCTGGCCGTAGTTGGGACCGGGGCCGTAGTTGGGACCGGGGCCGTAGCCGGGCGGGCCGAAGCCCGGGCCGGGCGCCGGGCGCCCGAAGACCTGCGCCTCGGCACGCCCGCGTTCGCATTCCAGGCGCACCCGCTGGCCCTCGCGCGCCCGCACCGCATCCTGGTCGGACCCACGCCGGCCCTCGCAGCCGAAGCTCAGCCGCAGTTCCTTCACGACGTTCGGCGCCGGGTCGCCGCAGAGATGGTTGCCGACCTCGAACTCGCAGCCGCGGCGGCCGTTGCATTCGCGGGCGATGCGGCGCTCGGCGTTGCAGTAGCGGCCGCGCTCGCCATAGTCGGCATTGTAGATCTCGAGCCCGCGCGGGGCCTGGGCGAGCTGGACGCCGGGTCCGCCGGCGTCGACGAGCTGGACCTGGCCCGGCGGCTGGGCCGGAGCATAGCTCGTCGCCGGGCCGCCGTAGCCGGCCCGCTCCTCGACACACCCCATCAGCAACAGCGCCCCCGCCATTGCCGCCATCATCATGCGCATGCTTGCCTCCTCCCGATGCCGCGAGCGGCATGACGGACAACGTCCTGCCCGCGGACGTTAGTCCCGCGGCCTGCGGCAGGCAACGCGCCGCCGCGGGGCCGGGACACCGCCGCTGCAACGCTAGAGGAAGCCGTACGGGTCCACGTCGACCTGACAGCGCACGCTGCCCGGCAGCCGCACCCGGCCGAGCCAGTCGCGCAGGATCGCCTGCAGCGGCGCTTGGCGCGGGGCGTTGACCAGGAAGCGACGGCGGTGCCGGCCGCGCAGCACCGCGAGCGGCGCCGGCGCCGGCCCCAGCACCTGGAGGTCCGGCTCAGCCGGCGCCGTCCGCGCCAGCATGGTCGCGGCGCGGTCGACGTCGGGCACCGACGGGCTCGACAGGATGAGCGCCGCCAGCCGCGCGAAGGGCGGCATGCGGGCCTGGCGCCGGCCCTCGGCCTCGGCGGCGAGAAAGCCGTCGCGGTCGCCCTTCGCCAGCGCCTGCATGACGGGATGGCCGGGGTCGAGGGTCTGCAGATAGACGACGCCCGGCCGCTCGGCGCGCCCGGCGCGGCCGGCCACCTGGCTCAGGAGCTGGAAGGTGCGCTCGCCCGCCCGGAGGTCCCCGCCATGGAGCCCGAGATCGGCGTCGATGACGCCGACCAGGGTCAGCATCGGGAAATGGTGGCCCTTCGCCACCACCTGGGTGCCGATGAGGATATCGACCTCATGGCGGGCGACGCGGCCGACCAGGGCCTCGACCGCGCGGGGGCCGGTCAGCGTGTCGCTCGCCACCAGTTCGACGCGCGCCGCCGGGAAGCGCGCCGCCACCTCCTCCGCCAGGCGCTCGACGCCGGGGCCGCAGGCCGCCAGCGTGTCGGTCTCGCCGCAGGCCGGGCATTGCCGCGGCAGCGGCGTCGTGAAGCCGCAATGGTGACACTGGAGCCGACCCGCCAGGCGGTGCTCGACCAGCCAGGCGGTGCAGGACGGGCATTCCAGGCGATGGCCGCAGGCACGGCACAAGGTGAGGGGCGCATAGCCGCGGCGATTGAGGAAGAGCAGCGCCTGCTCGCCCGCCGCCAGGGTCTCGCCGACCGCGCGGACGAGCGTCGGCGCCATCCACCGCTGCCGCTCCGGCCGGTCGCTGCGCAGGTCGATCATCCGGATTTCGGGCAGGCTCGCGCCGCCGTGGCGGTCGGGCAGGTGCAGCATGCCGTAGCGCCCGGCCTCGACGTTCACCACCGTCTCCAGGGACGGCGTCGCCGACGCCAGCACCACCGGGAAACCCGCGAGATGGCCGCGCAGCACCGCCATGTCGCGACCGTGGTAGACGACCCCGTCCTCCTGCTTGAAGGCGCCGTCATGTTCCTCGTCGACGACGATCAGGCCGAGGTCGGGATAGGGCAGGAAGAGGGCCGAGCGGGCGCCGACGACGACCCGGGCGGTGCCGGTCGCGATCGCCCGCCAGGCCCGGCGGCGGTCGCCGGAGGAGACCTCGGAGTGCCACTCGACCGGCGGCACGCCGAAGCGGCGCTCGAAGCGGCCGAGCCACTGGCCGGTCAGCGCGATCTCGGGCACCAGCACCAGCGCCTGGCGGCCGGCCTTGAGGCAGGCGGCGATCGCCTCGAAATAGACCTCCGTCTTGCCCGAGCCGGTGACGCCGTCGAGCAGCACCGTGCCCGGCCGCCGTTCCCGCACCCGCGCTGCGAGGTCCGCGGCCGCCGCCGCCTGCTCGGCGGACAGGACCGGCCCCGGTCGCGACCAGTCGGGGACCGGCGGCGGCCGGTCGCCCGGCACCGGCACCGCCTCGACGAGGCCGGCGTCGGCGAGGCCGCGGACCACGGCCGCGCCGACGCCCGCCTCGCGCGCGATCTCCGCCAGCGGCCGTGCCGGGCCGCCCTCCAGCACCGCCAGCACCTGCCGGCGGGCGGGGGTCAGGCGCAGGCCGGCCGGCACCGGCAGGGCGGATCGGCGATGGAGCAGGGTCGGCGGGGCCGGATCGAGCGCCGCCGTGGCGCCCAGCGCAAGGCGCAGCACCGCCCCCGGCAGCGAGACCGTGTAGGCCGCGACGCGCTCGACGAAGCGGCGATGCTCCTCCGGCATCGGCGGGGCGTCGAACCGGCGCTCGATCGGCCGCAGGCGGCGGGCCTCGACCGCACCTTCGGCCGCGCCCCAGACGACGCCGACGTGGCGGGCACCGCCGAGCGGCACGACGACATAGTCGCCGGGGCCGACCGTCAGCCCGGCCGGGACCGCATAGTCGTAGGCGCCCGCCAACGGCAGGGGCAGCAGAACCGCCACGGGCGGCGCCCCCTCGTCCGGGGCGCCGCGCGGCTCACTGGCGCGGTCGGGCGGCATCGGATAAATTCTAGCCTCGGATTCGACGGGCCGGAACCGGCTCGCCACCACCACATCGCCGCCAGGGGACGCAGCCCGTTGAAATTCTTCATCGACACCGCCGACATTGCCGAAATCCGCGATCTGGCGGCAACCGGGCTCGTCGATGGCGTGACCACCAATCCCTCGCTGGTCGCCAAGACCGGGCGCGACTTCCTGGAGACGGTGGCCGAGATCTGCGCCGTGGTGCCGGGGCCGGTCAGCGCCGAGGTGACGGCGACCGACCACGAGGGGATGCTGGCCGAGGGCCGCCGCCTCGCCCGCATCGCCGGCAACGTCGCGGTCAAGGTGCCGCTGACCCCGGCCGGCCTGCGCACCTGCAAGGCGCTGACCGACGAGGGCACCATGGTCAACGTGACCCTGTGCTTCTCGGCCGCCCAGGCGATCCTCGCCGCCAAGGCCGGCGCCACCTTCGTCTCGCCCTTCGTCGGCCGCCTCGACGACATCGGCGCCGACGGCATGCAGCTCATCGACGAGATCTGCACCATCTACGGCCAGTATCCGGCGATCGCGACCGAGGTGCTGGTCGCCTCGGTGCGCAATCCGGGGCATGTCGTGACGGCGGCCAAGATGGGCGCCCATGTCGCCACCCTGCCGCCGGCGGTGCTGCGCCAGATGTACCAGCACCCGCTGACCGACAAGGGCCTCGCCGCCTTCCTCGCCGACTGGGCGAAGACCGGCCAGTCGATCCTGGGCGGCCCCGAGGCCGCCTGAGGCGACGGGAGCCGATCCGATGCCCGACCGGCGCGGCGACCCCGCGGGCGAGACCGCCGCCCCGCCCCCGCCCCCGGCCCTCACGGCCGGCCGGGTCGCGGCCTACCTCAAGGCGCATCCCGACTTCCTGGTCCGCCATCCCGACCTCGTCACCGTGCTGGCGCCGCCGGCGCCGAGCCGCGGCGAAGCCGTCGTCGACATGCAGCAGTTCATGCTGAAGCGGCTGCAGGACGAGGTCCGGCGGATCAAGGACGAGCAGCGCGACCTCCTGAAGGCGACGCGCGCCAACATCCAGAGCCAGGCGCGCATCCACGACGCCGCGCTGGCCCTGCTCGGCGCGCGCACCTTCGAGCATCTCGTCCAGACCTTCACCACCGACCTGTCGCTGCTGCTCGACGTCGATGTGGTGATGCTCTGCGTCGAGACCGCCGACGGCCGGCTGCCGCGGGTCGACGTCCACGGCCTCGCCGGCCTGCCCGAGGGCTCGGTCGGCGACCTGATCGGGAGCGATCGCGACGTGGTGCTGCGCGAGGACGTCGTCGGCGACCCGCTGCTGTTCGGCGCCGGCGCCGGCCTCGTCCGCTCGGACGCGCTGATCCGGCTGGCGGTGTCGGGCATGGCGCCGCCCTGCCTGCTCGCCATGGGCTCGCGCGACCCGCAGCGCTTTCATCCGGGTCAGGGAACGGAGCTGCTCGGCTTCCTCGGCAAGGTCGGCTCGCTCGCCATCCGCTCCTGGCTCGACCTGCCGGCGACGTGACCGCCGCCGCCGCGGAGGACCGGCTGGGCGAGGCGAGGCGCGCCTGGGCCCGATGGCTCGAAGGGGAACGGCGGCTGTCGCCGCACACGCTGGCGGCCTATCGCGACGATCTCGGCGGCTTCCTCGGCTTCCTCGCCGAGCATCTGGGCGACCGGCCCGGCCTCGACGATCTGCTCGCGCTGAAGCCGATCGATTTCCGGGCCTGGCTCGCCCGCCGCGCGCGCGACGGCTATGCCCGGACCTCGACCGCCCGCGCGCTCTCGGTGGTCCGCAACTTCGTCCGCTTCCTCGACCGGCGCGGCTACGGCCACGCGCCGGCGCTGGCCGCCGTGCGCTCGCCGAAGCTGCCGCGTGCCATCCCCAAGGCCCTCAGCCCGGAGGCGGCCGCATCCGTCCTCGACGGGACCGAGGAGGCGGCCGAGCCCTGGATCGCCGCCCGCGACCTCGCCCTGTTCTCGCTGCTCTACGGCGCCGGCCTGCGCATCGGCGAGGCGCTGGGCCTGCCCCGGTCGGCGGCGCCGCTGGGCGAGGCGCTGTCGGTCCTGGGCAAGGGCCGCAAGGAGCGGCGGGTGCCGGTGCTGCCGGCCGTCCGCACGGCCGTCGCCGACTATCTGCGGCTCTGCCCGTGGCGGGGCGCGCCCGGGACGCCGCTCTTTCTCGGCGCCCGCGGCGGCGCGCTGCAGCCGGCGGTCGCCCAGCGCCGCATGCGCGACCTCCGGCGGCGCCTCGGCCTGCCCGAGACCGCGACCCCGCATGCGCTCCGCCACAGCTTCGCCACCCATCTCCTGGCCGCCGGCGGCGACCTGCGCGCCATCCAGGAACTGCTGGGGCACGCCTCGCTGTCGACCACCCAGCGCTACACCGCCGTCGACACCGCCCAGCTCGTCGACGCCTACAACCGCGCCCACCCGCGCGCCCGCGGCTGACCCCTCTCCACGCGGCCAGGATGTTCGATCCGCTTTCCTTCGCCCTCTCACTCGCCGCGGCGCTGGTCGTCGCCGCGACGCCCGGCCCGGGCATCCTCTACGTCGCCGCGCGCACGCTGGCGGGCGGGCGGGCCGACGGCATCGCGTCCAGCGTCGGCACCGGCATCGGCGGGATGGCGCATGTCGCAGCCGGCGCCGTCGGCCTCTCGGCCCTGCTGCTGGCGAGCGCCGAGCTCTTCACCCTGCTCAAGCTCGCCGGCGCCGCCTACCTGGTGCTGCTCGGCATCCGCACGATCCGCGCGGCGGGCACGCCCATCGACCTCGCGCGCGTGGGCGCCGGCAGCCGCCCGGTCGAGGCGTTCCGCCAGGGCATCGTGGTCGAGGCGCTGAACCCCAAGACGGCCGCCTTCTTCCTGGCTTTCCTGCCGCAGTTCGTCGATCCGTCACGGGGCGGCGTCGCGGTCCAGTTCGTCGTCCTCGGCACGATCTCGGTCCTGCTCAACACCGGCGCCGACGTCGTCGCCGCCGCCGCCGCCGACTTCGTGCGGCGCAACCTGTTCGGCCGGCCGTCCGTCATCCGGCGACTCCGCCAGGCGTCGGGCGGCGTCCTCTGCGGCCTCGGCCTGCTGCTCGCCTTCGCCCGCCGGCCGCAGGCGGGATAGGTCAGGCCAGCAGGCCCTTGGCCACCAGCACCCCGCCGCCGACGAGGATGGCGGCCTCCAGGATCTGGATGTGGACGGTCGCGGAGAAGCGGCGGACCAGCCAGCGGGCGATGAAGGCGCCGGGGGTCGTCGCCGCCCCGATCATCAGTGCCATCGCCCAGTTCGCCGGCGACATCGACCCCGCCGCCTGGAAGACGCCGGTCTTCACGACCGAGGTGACGAGGGTGATGGCGCAGTCGGTCGCGATCACCGCCGGCCCGGCGAGGCCCGCCGCCATCAGGATCGAGAGCAGGAGAATGCCGGAGCCCGCAGTCGAGCCGACGAGGACGCCGTAGCCGGCCCCCGCCATCGCCATGCCGCGCTCGGAGAGGCGCAGTTCGGCCCGCCGCGCCCAGCGCCGCACCGGCACCATGACGATGAGGAAGAGACCGATCAGCAGGCCCGCGCGCGGGCCGGTCAGGAGCGAATAGCCCCAGGCGCCGAGAACGCAGCCCGGGACCGCCGCCACGGCCACGATCAGGAAGGCGCGGGCGTCGAGATGCTCGCGGAAGACCCAGAAGCGGCTGGCATTGGTGAGGAAGGCCGAGGCGCCGATCACCGGCACCGTCGCCTCCGCCCCGATCGTCGGCACCAGGACGAGCGGCAGCAGCAGGCCCGGGCCATAGCCGGCGAGCCCGCCGATGATCGAGGCCGCCACGGCGACGGCCAGGACCAGCAGGTACTCGGCGAGCGCCACCTCCCCGAAGAGGAGGCGCAGGAGGTCGCCGGCCGCGGGATCGTCCATCGGCCGGCGGACCCGGTATCAGATGTGCAGCGCCCGCCCGTCGACCGCCAGGGCCGCTTCCTTGACCGCCTCGTTCAGGGTCGGATGGGCATGGCAGGTGCGGGCGATGTCCTCCGCCGAGGCGCCATACTCCATCGCCAGCACGCATTCCGCGATGAGGGTGCCGGCGTCCGGGCCGATGATGTGGACGCCCAGCACCTTCTCGGTCCGGGCGTCGGCCAGGATCTTCACGAACCCGTCGGTCTCGCCGACGCAGCGCGCCCGGCCGTTGGCCGTGAACGGGAACTTGCCGACCTTGTAGGCGATGCCGGCCGCCTTCAGGTCGTCCTCGCTGCGGCCGACGGTGGCGACCTCTGGCCAAGTGTAGACCACGCCCGGAATCGCGTTGTAGTCGATGTGGCCGGACTGGCCGGCGATGATCTCGGCCGCCACCACGCCCTCGTCCTCGGCCTTGTGCGCCAGCATGGGCCCGCGGACGACGTCGCCGATCGCGTAGATGCCGGGGACGCTGGTCCGGAAATGGTCGTCGATCGGCACCCGGCCGCGGTCGAGCGCAATGCCCAGCGCCTCCAGCCCGAGCCCGGCCGTGTAGGGCCGGCGGCCGATGGCGACCAGCACCACGTCGCATTCCAGGGTCTCGGCGGCGCCGCCGGCGGCCGGCTCGACGGTCAGGGTGACGCCCGCCTCGGACGGCGTGGCCGAGGTCACCTTGGTGCCGAGACGGAACTTCAGGCCCTGCCGGGCCAGCGTCCGCTGCAGCGTCTTGGCGACCTCGAGGTCGATGCCGGGCGTGATGCGGTCGAGGAACTCGATCACCGTCACCTCGGAACCGAGGCGGCGCCAGACCGAGCCGAGCTCGAGCCCGATGATGCCACCGCCGACGACGACGAGGCGCTTGGGCACCGCCGGCAGCGACAGGGCGCCGGTCGAGGAGACGATGCGCTGCTCGTCGATGGCGACCCCCGGCAGCGGCGTGACCTCGGAGCCGGTCGCGATCAGGATGTTGCGGGCGGCGAGCCGGCGCTCGGCGCCGTCGGGCCCGGTCGCCACCACCTCGCCCGGCGCGGCGATGCGGCCGGTGCCCCACACCCGCTCGACCTTGTTCTTCTTGAACAGGAAGTCGATGCCGCGGGTGTTGTCGGCGACCGCCTTGTCCTTCCAGGCCATCATCGCCGCGAGGTCGAGCGAGACCTTCTCGACGACGACGCCCTGGCGGGCGAGGTCGCCGACCTCGGCGAACTTCTCCGACGAATCGAGCAGCGCCTTGGAGGGGATGCAGCCGACGTTGAGGCAGGTGCCGCCCAGCGTCGCGTCCTTCTCGACGCAGGCGACGCGCAGCCCGAGCTGGGCCGCCCGGATGGCGGCGACATAGCCGCCGGGCCCGCCGCCGATGACGACGAGGTCGAAGGTTTCCTCGGCCATGGCGCGTTCCTCAGAGATCGAACAGGAGCCGTTCCGGGTCCTCGATCGCATCCTTGATCCGGACCAGGAAGGTGACCGCCTCGCGGCCGTCGATGATGCGGTGGTCGTAGGAGAGGGCCAGATACATCATCGGCCGCGCCTCGATCCGGTCGCCGACCACCATCGGGCGCTGCATCGTCTTGTGCATCCCAAGGATCGCCGACTGCGGCGGGTTGATGATCGGCGTCGACATCAGCGACCCGTAGACGCCGCCGTTGGAGATCGTGAAGGTGCCGCCGGTCAGGTCCTCCATCGACAGCTTGCCGTCGCGGGCCTTCTTGCCGAGCGCGCCGATCGTCTTCTCGATGTCGGCGAAGGACATGGCGTCGGCGTCGCGCACCACCGGGACCACCAGCCCCTGCTCCGTGCCGACCGCGACGCCGATGTCGTAGTGGTTCTTGTAGACGATCTCGTCGCCGTCGATCTCGGCGTTCACCGCCGGGATCTCCCTGAGCGCGGCGATCGCCGCCTTCACGAAGAAGGACATGAAGCCGAGCTTGACGCCGTGCTTCTTCTCGAAGGCGTC
>NZ_JAYSFE010000152.1:2957-9896 GCF_041913585.1 Allostella sp. | reverse complement strand
GCCGGATCAACGCATCCAACCCGTGCTCGGAATACATGTTCCTCGACGACACGGCGTGCAATCTCGCCTCGATCAACCTGATGGCGTTCCACACCGCCGACGGGTCGTTCGACACCGAGGGCTTCGCCCATGCCTGCCGCCTGTGGACGGTGGTGCTGGAGATCGCGGTGCTGATGGCGCAGTTCCCGTCGCGCCGCATCGCCGAGCTCAGCTACGAGTTCCGCACGCTCGGCCTGGGATACGCCAACATCGGCGGCCTGCTGATGGCGATGGGCCTGCCCTACGACAGCGACGAGGGCCGGGCGATGTGCGGTGCCATCACCGCCCTGATGACCGGCCAGTCCTACGCCACCTCGGCCGAGATGGCGGCGGAACTGGGGCCCTTCCCCGGCTACCGGAAGAACCGCGACGCGATGCTGCGGGTCATCCGCAACCACCGCCGCGCCGCCCGCGGCGAGACCGGCGGCTACGAGGGACTGACCATCCTGCCGGTGCCGCTCGACGCCCTGCGCTGCCCCGACCAGACCGTGGTCGAGGCCGCGCGCGCCGCCTGGGACGCGGCGCTGGAGCTCGGCGAGCGGCACGGTTTCCGCAACGCGCAGACGACGGTGATCGCGCCGACTGGCACGATCGGCCTCGTCATGGATTGCGACACCACCGGCATCGAGCCCGACTTCGCCCTGGTGAAGTACAAGAAGCTCGCCGGCGGCGGCTACTTCAAGATCATCAACCGCATGGTGCCGCAGGCGCTGCGGCGCCTGGGATATCCCGAGTGGCAGGTCGAGGAGATCGTGCGCTGGGCGGTCGGCCACGGTTCGCTCGAGGGCGCGCCCGGCATCGACCACGAGGGGCTGCGGGCACGCGGCTTCACCGACGCCGCCATCGACCGGCTGGAGGCGGCGCTCGGCAGCGCCTTCGACATCCGCTTCGTCTTCAACAAGTGGACGCTGGGCGAGGAGTTCTGCCGCGACCAGCTCGGCCTCGACCCCGCCGTCATGGACGAGCCCGGCTTCGACATGCTGGCGGCGCTGGGCTTCCCGCGCGAGGCGATCGACGCCGCCAACATCCACTGCTGCGGGGCGATGACGCTCGAAGGCGCGCCCTACCTGAAGCCCGAGCACCTGCCGGTCTTCGACTGCGCCAGCCCCTGCGGCCGTGACGGCAAGCGGTTCCTGTCGGTCGACAGCCACATCCGGATGATGGCGGCGGCGCAGCCCTTCATCACCGGCGCCATCTCCAAGACCATCAACATGCCGAACTCGGCCACCGTCGAGGACTGCAAGGCGGCCTACATGCTGTCCTGGCGCCTCGGCATCAAGGCCAACGCCCTCTACCGCGACGGCTCGAAGCTGTCGCAGCCGCTGGCGGCCACCGTCGGCGACGACGCGGCCGAGGAGATCGCCCTCGACGTCGCCGCCGCGGCCCCCGCCGCCAAGGCGCCGATCGTCGCCGAGCGGATCGTCGAGCGCATCGTCGAGCGGGTGGTCGAGCGCGCCGAGCGCCGGCGCCTGCCGCAGCGGCGCAAGGGCTACACCCAGAAGGCGATCGTCGGCGGCCACAAGGTCTATCTGCGCACCGGCGAGTACGAGGACGGCAAGGCCGGCGAGATCTTCATCGACATGCACAAGGAAGGCGCCGCCTTCCGCTCGCTGATGAACAATTTCGCCATCGCGATCTCGATCGGCCTGCAGTACGGCGTGCCGCTGGAGGAGTTCGTCGAGGCCTTCACCTTCACCCGCTTCGAGCCGTCGGGGATCGTCGAGGGCAACGACACGATCAAGATGGCGACCTCGATCCTCGACTACATCTTCCGCGAACTCGCCATCTCCTATCTCGGCCGCCACGACCTCGCCCATGCCGAGCCGGCGGACATGATGCCGGACACGCTGGGCCGCGGCGACGGCGAGGGCGACCTGCCGCCGTCGCTGGCCGCCGTGCAGCGCGTCGCCAGCAATGGCTACGTCCGCTCGCGGCTCTACGTCGTGTCGGGCGGCGGCGAGGCCGCGGCCACGACCGGCCTCGCCGGCCAGGCGACCGCGGTCGCCGGCGGGACCAGCCTCGTCCAGGCCTACGAGGCCCAGAGCGAAACCACCGTCAGCCAGTCCACCGTCAACCTGGCGCGCGGCGCCTCGCGGGCCGAGCGGGTGCGGCAGGCGAGGATGAAGGGCTACGAGGGGGATTCCTGCGCCGAGTGCGGCAACTTCACGCTGGTGCGCAACGGAACCTGCCTCAAGTGCGACACCTGCGGCTCGACCAGCGGCTGCAGCTGATCCCCGATCCCCAAAGCTGGTCGGCTCCCCAAGCGAACTGCGGGGGACGGATGACCGTCCCCCGCCCTTTCGCGGCCCGATCCGGGTCGCGGTCCATGACGACTGGGGCGACCTGCCGGATGCGCTCGGCCACCTGACCCCGGGCGGCAGCGGCGTCTGGGACGGCGTCGCGTTCGCGCCCGCCGCCGCGATGCCGGCAGCGGATTTCGTGCTGGTTCTGAACCGCCCGGCCGAGGACGGCGTGATCGTCACCTGTCCGCCCGAGCGGCTCTGGTTCGCCGTCGGCGAACCGCCGACGCCCTACCATCGGCCGCTGCATCTGGGCCAGGGCGAGGGCACGGTGGTCTTCACCTGTGAGCCCCGGCTGTCGCGCAATCCCCCGCCCGACTGCCCGCGCAGCTACGTCTTCGACCTCGCGATGCTGCGGACGTGGAGCGTCCGCCGCACGCTCGACGAGGTGCCGACGATGGCGCCGCCGGAGAAGACCGCCGGCCTCTCCTGGATCACCAGCGACCTGCGGCTGCTCCCCGGCCATCGGCGGCGGATGGCGTTCCTGGAGGCGCTCCGGCGCCAGGACATCCCGTTCGACCTCTTCGGCCGCGGCTTCCGCCCGATCGCCGACAAGTGGGAGGGGCTCGCTCCCTACCGCTACTCGATCGCCTTCGAGAACAGCACGGCGCCCGCCTATTTCTCGGAGAAGGTCATGGACTGCTTCGTGGCCATGACCATGCCGATCTTCTTCGGCACGCCCCACCTTGCGCGGTTCTTCCCCGAGGACGCGTTCGTCCGGCTCGATCCCGACGCCCCCGACCTGTTCGACCGGCTGCAGGCCGTCCTCGCCTCCGACCGCTGGCGGACGGGGCGATCGGCGCTGCTCGCGGCCCGCCGCCTCGTCCTCGATCGCTACAACCTCTTCGCCCGGCTCGCCCGTCACATGCGGCGGCGGATGGCGCCGCCTTCGCCGGCGCGGACCTTCCTGCTGCGCCGCCCCGACCTGAGGGCGCCCGACCCGGCCGCGCCGGGCCGCCCCTGATCCCCCGCTCAGGCGGCGTCGGCGAACGGCATGTCGGCACCGGTCGGAACGTGGCGGGCGGCACGCAGGCCCTCGTCGTCCCACTTCATGCCGCTCGCCAGAATGCGCTGGGCCGCGATCTCCGCCGCCCGGCGCTGGGTATGGTCGGTCAGCGGCCGCTCGCGCCGTTCCCAGAGCGCCAGCGCCGCCTCGACCGTGTCGCACTCGTCGAGCGCGCAGGCGAGGCCGAGCGCATTGGCGATGGCGCAGCCCGCGCCCTGGGCCAGCGTCGGCGGCATGGCGTGGGCGGAATCGCCGACGATGGCGACCCGGCCCACCGACCAGCATTCGAGCTTGGTCGTCTCGTAGACGTCGTAGCGGCCCTTGTCGCCGAGCCGCGACAGGGCCGGTTCGAGCTGCGGAAAGCACGCGATCCAGGGCGCGGGATTGATCGGGATGGCGGAGGCCTCGGCGTCGGCGACCGGCGCCATCATCGCCATGTAGAGGTCGTTTGCGCCGGACGGCGTGTAGAGGATGCGCAGCGTCCGCGGCGCGTGGGCCCAGAAGTCGATGACGTGGTCCCACTCCCCGCCCTCGAGGCCGCTGCGGTCGGTCAGCACCCGGATGATGCCGTCGCGGTACTTCCGGCGCTCCTGCGGGATCGCCAGCGAGTCGCGCACCTTCGAGCGCACGCCGTCGGCGCCGATGACGATGTCGGCCGGCAGGCGCCGGCCCGATGCCAGCAGCAGCTCGCCCGCGGGCGTGGCGCCGACCGCCTCGGAACCGGTCACGATCTCGGCGCCCGAGGCGACCGCCGCCTTCAGCATCGCCGCATGGAGGTGCTGGCGCGGCATGGTCAGCAGCCGGTACTGCCCCGGCCCGTTGATCGGCTGGTAGGACAGGCACTTGCCGTCGGTGCGCGTCTCGTAGACCGGGGCGGCGAAGGCGCCGTCGCGCACGTCGGCATAGGCGCCGATCGCGTTCAGCACCCGCAGGCCGTTGTCCCAGATGAAGATCCCGGCGCCGAAGGCCCGCGGCTCGGGATTGACCTCGTGGACCCGCGCCGTCCAGCCGCGCTGGCAGAGCGCCGCCGCCGCCGCCAGCCCGGCGAATCCCGCCCCTGCAATCTCCGCGTGCCGCCGCTTCGCCATCGTCCGCTCCGCCGTCGCTCCGGACCCGCCGGAGGCAGACGCTACCGCAGCGAAATACCGCGAGCTAGCCGCGGCGCGAATCCCGCGCCCGCACGGCGTCGATCAGCTTGCTCTCGTTCTCCTCGGCGACGCCGTCGGCGAGGAGCAGGCGGAAGGCGTCGACCGCCGCCTGACCGAGCGGCGACCGCACCCCCATGGCGCGGGCATGGGCGAGACCGTAGCGGGTGTCCTTGAGCCGCCAGCGGCCGGAAAAGACGACATCCCGGGAGTGATCGGCGCGCAGCATCAGCGGCCCGTTGCGCACCACCTGCGGGCTGGCCGACCCGCCCTTCGACAGGGTGCGCACCACCAGTTCGAGGTCGAGGCCCGCCCGCTCCGCCACCACCAGCCCCTCCGCCAGCGCCGCGATCTGGATCGACCCCATCAGGTTGACGATCAGCTTGTAGGCGTTGCCGGCGCCGACCGCACCGAAATGCACGACCTCGGTCGCGATCGCCCGGAACACCGGCCGGAGCGCGTCCAGGTCCGGCAGGAGCGCCCCGACGAAGAGCGTGAGCCGGCCCGCCGCGGCCGCGTCGGGCAGGCCGGTCACCGGGCAGTCGACGAAGCGGAAGCCCCGGCCCCGCGCGCGTTCCGCCAAGGTCTCCAGCCAGCGGTGCGAGATGGTCGAACACTCGACGGCGAAGGCCCGCGGCGCGGTGCGGGCGGCGAGCGCACCGTCGCGGCCGAGCCACATGTGCCGGGACGCGACGTCGTCGCCGACCATGGAGAAGACGATCTCCGCCCCCTCGGCCGCCGCGCGCGGGCTCGCCGCCACCGCCGCGCCGCGCCGGCGCAGGGCAGCCGTGCGCGTCGCCGTCCGGTTGTAGACGGTGACCGCGTGGCCGGCATCGACGAGCCGGCCGGCCATGCCGACGCCCATGTTGCCGAGCCCGAGAAAGGCGATGCGGCGGCTCTGCATCCGTCTCTCCGTCCATAAATTCTGGTCGGATTTCGCCGACAGGAATTAATTTGCCTAATGGCGTCCCCGGCGGTTTTCTCCCACGGGACGAGGGCCGGTGTCGATGCCGGCCCTGGAATGCCGCAGGGGATCGCCGATGCCGCCCGATACCGCCGCCGTCTCCAGCCGCGCGCTCGCTGCCTTCCCCGCCGGCATCGCCAACGGCGAGTTCGGCCTGCCGCCGGAGCTGCTGGTCGCCATCGCCCGCGGCGACGGCGCGCGGCTGTGGGACACGGCCGGCAAGGAATATCTCGACTTCTCGATGGGCTGGGGCTCGGCGCTCGTCGGCCATGCCCGCCCGGAAGTGGTGGCCGCCGTCACCCGCCAGGCGCCGCTCGGCTCCAACTTCGCCTATCTCAACCCCGAGGTGCTGGCGCTGGCCGAGGAGATCCGCCGCGCCTGCCCCGCGGTCGAGCGGCTGCGCTTCTGCGCGTCCGGCACCGAGGCGACGATGTATTGCCAGCGGGTCGCCCGCGCCGTCTCGGGCAAGGCGCGCATCCTCAAGTTCGAGGGCGCCTATCACGGTGCAAACGAGGCCGGGGTGACGAGCCTCTTCCCCAGCCGCGACCTGCCGTTCCCCGAGCCGGAGCTGACCAGCGCCGGCACGCCGTCGGCCGCCCATGAGCTGCTGGTGGCGCCGTGGAACGACCTCGCGCGCACCGAAGCGATCCTGCGCGCCCATCGCGACGAGCTGGCGGGCGTCATCATGGAGCCGCTGCAGCGCTGCACGCCGCCGCTGCCGGGCTTCCTCGAAGGCGTCCGGCGGGCCTGCACCGAGCTCGGCCTCATCCTCATCTTCGACGAGGTGGTGACCGGCTTCCGCCTCGCCTATGGCGGGGCGCAGGAGTTCTACGGCGTCCTGCCGGACCTCGTCGCCTACGGCAAGGCGCTGGGCGGCGGCTACCCGATCGGCGCCTTCGGCGGCCGCGCCGACCTGATGGACTGGGTGGACGAGGCCCGCATCGGCACCGACCGCTATGTCTGGATGGCCTCGACGCTGGGCGGCAACCCGATCTCGACCACGGCCGCCAACGCCGCCCTCTCGGTCTTCCGCCAGCCCGGCACCTACGAGCATCTGCACGGGCTGGGGACGGAGTTCCGCGGGATGCTGCGCGAGGTGCTGGCGCACCACCAGATCGCCGGCCAGATCATCGGCGACGGACCGCTCGCCCAGATCGTCTTCAGCGACCAGCCGGTCTTCGATTACCGCTCGACGAAGCGGGGCGACAAGGGCCGCGCGCGCCGCATGATGCTGGGTCTCTTCCGCCGCGGCGTCTTCCTCAACCCGATGGGGACCAAGCTCTACCTGTCCCTGGCGCACGATCGCGCCATGTGCGGCGCCTTCTGCGACCGGCTATCGGCGGCCCTCGGCGACACGGACTGACGGAGTGGGAGGCGGCGGGGTATAGACCGCCGATGCCGACCCCTGCCCACGCGCTCTATCGCGACCTCGTCGACGCCTACGCCGCCCGCAACCCCGAGGAGGAGGCCGCCCTGGTGCCACTG
>NZ_JAYSFE010000152.1:0-2857 GCF_041913585.1 Allostella sp. | reverse complement strand
CCATTTCGACTTCCGCTACCTCGTGCGCCTCGAAGGCCCGCTCGCCGACCGCGGGCCCGAGGGCGAGGTCGGCGACGTCCGCTGGTTCACGCCGAGGGAGGACGCCGGCGAACTCGACTGCGTCGCGGCGGCGATGAAGAAGCTGCGGCGGACGAATATTGCCTAAGGCGCCGCCCTGAGCGCCGCGATGTCGCTGCGCGCACCGGGCAGTGCCAGGGCGACCTGGAAGAAGGCCTTGATCGAGCGGCGCATCCATTCGCTCTTCAGGCAGGCGACGTAGTCGGTGCTGCGCAGCCCGTCGCCGGCGATCGGGATGGTGACGAGGCGGGCCGCACCATGCGCTTCCAGTTCCCAGACGATGCCGATGCCGAGCCCGGCGCCGACCGCCTCGCACAGGGCCTCGCGGCTGCCGAGTTCCAGCACCGGCCGCGGCGCGGCGCCGGCCCTGGCGAGCGCCTCGTCGACGAGGCGCTGGGTCATCGAGCCGTCCTCGCGGCCGACCATCGGCTGGCCGTCGAGCTCCGCCAGGTCGATCTCCGTCCGCTCGGCCCAGGGATGGTGTCGAGCGACGATGACGACGCCCTTATGGTGCCAGAGCGGCACGGCATGGATCTGCGGGTGGCCGTCGACCCCGGGAACGATGGCGATGTCGGCCCGGCGGTCGAGCAGCTCCTGGCGCACGAAGCGGCTGTTGCCGAGGGCGACCGAGAGGCCGATGCCGGGATGGCGCGCGAGGAAGCGCGCGAAGATGCCCATGACGATGTGCGGCCCGTCGACGGCCAGCCGCAGCTGCCCCTGCTCCAGCTCGTGCGAGGCGGCCAGTGTCTCGCGGATCTGCTCCTCCAGCCCCGCCAGCCGGCGCGACATCTGGAAGAGCCGGGCGCCCAGTTCGGTCAGCTGCACGGAGCGGCCCTGGCGCAGCAGGAGCTTGACGCCGTAGCGCTCCTCCAGCGCCTTGACCTGGATCGTCAGCGCCGGCTGGGTGACGCCCAGGACCTCCGCCGCGCGCGAGAAGCTGCCGGCGCGGGCGACCGCATCGAAGGCGCGGATCTGCGTGTAGATCATCGCCAACTATAAAAATCGTTTACAGGGTAGCTCAAACTCTAAATTTCCCTAGCGGTTCGCGGGCACCCATGATCGTCCGGGAGAGATCCGCGGGAGACGGCATGGCCGAAGGACTGAAGCGGGCGCTGGCGCTGGCCGCCGCCGGGCGCGAACGGAGCGTGGCGGCGCTGGCCGACCTCGTGCGCGTGCCGAGCCTGACCGGGGAGGAGGGGGCCGCCCAGCAGCACCTCGCGGCCCGGCTGCGGGCGATCGGCGCCGAGATCGACCTGACCGAGCCCGACGTCGCGGCGATGTTCGAGCGCTTTCCCGCGGTCGCCCAGTACCCGACCCACTGGCAGCACGACCTGATCCTGCCCTACGACCGGCTGCCGACCGCCGCGGCGCTGCGGCAGAGCGGGCTCGAGGACGTGCTCAACTATCGCGGCCGGCCGAACCTCGTCGGCATCCTGCGCGGCACCGGCGGCGGCCGCTCGCTGATCCTGAATGGCCATGTCGACACCGTCACGGTCGAGCCGCGCGGCGAATGGACCAGGGACCCGTTCGGCGCGGAGATCGTCGACGGCCTGATGTACGGCCGCGGCACGTCCGACATGAAGGGCGGCCAGATGGCGGCCCTTATGGCGCTGACCTGGCTCGCCGAGGCGGGCGTCCGGCTGCGCGGCGACGTCCTCTACCAGAGCGTCGTCAACGAGGAGCATGCCGGCAACGGCACGCTCGACCTCGTCCGCCGCGGCTTCACCGCCGACGCCGCGATCGTGCTGGAGCCGACCAACAACACCATCTCGGTCAGCCATCCGGGCGGGCTCTACTGGCAGGTGCGGGTGCCCGGCACCCAGCGCTCGCCGGGCGCGCGCTGGTCGGACGGGCGCCAGGACGGGGTCAGCGCCATCGAGAAGCTGCCGGTCGTCATCGGCGCGCTGCTGGCGCTGGAGCAGGGCTACAACGCCCGGCGCAGCGACGACCCGATGGAGGCCGGGCGCGCGCCGTTCGCGCTCGTCATCGGCAAGGTCCAGGGCGGCCACTACGAGACGGTCACGGCCGGCGAGGCGGTGCTGAAGGGCGGCACCTACTTCTCGCCGGCGGCGGGGGACGTCGGCGACATCATGGACGGCTTCCGCGCCGCCATCGACCGCGCCAACCAGTCGGACCCCTTCCTCGCGGCCAATCCGGCACGGCTGGAGTTCCTGCACCACGACGACAGCACCCGCCAGAGCCCGCAGATCCCGCTCGCCCGGCATATCGGCGAGGTGGTGGCGCGGCGCGGCGGGCGCGGCGAGCCCTGCCCCGGCCCCTTCTGCTGCGACATGCGCCACCTGGTGAACCAGGGCGGCATCCCGACGGTCATCTTCGGCCCCGGCACCATCGCCCAGGCGCACAAGCCGGACGAGCACATCCGGGTCGAGGAGTATCTCGAATCGATCGAGCACCTGATCGAGTTCATCTGGCACTGGTGCAACGAAGACGCGGAGCCTTCGGCCGCCGGCCGCTTCTAGGTCCGGCACGCAGGACGGCAATCCGCCGATGCGACGAGCGCGACGAACAGGCGACCGGCGACCACGGCATCCGGAAGGGAGACCCGAGGCATGATGACGAACCTGACCAGGGCGATCGCGGCGGCCGTCTCGATGACGGCGCTGGCCGGCGCAGCCGCAGCCCAGTGCCCCAAGACCGGCGGCACCCTGACCTACCTCTACCATCCCGAGCCGACCGCGCTGTCGACGGTCGCGACCTCGGCGGTGCCGGTCGCCATCGTCGCCACCAAGATCTACGAGAGCCTGCTCACCTACGAGGG
>NZ_JAYSFE010000151.1:0-9919 GCF_041913585.1 Allostella sp. | reverse complement strand
CCGGGGGGCGATCATGAAAGTCGACGGCCAGTGCCATTGCGGCCATGTGCGCTTCGAGGCGGAGATCGATCCGGAGCAGGTCGTGATCTGCCATTGCACCGACTGCCAGGCCCTCTCCGGCACCGCCTTCCGCGTGGCGGCGCTGACCCGGAAGGGCGGCTTCCGGCTCCTCGCCGGGCAGCCGAAGATCTATCGCAAGGTCGCCGAATCCGGGTCGATCCGCCTCCAGTCCTTCTGTCCCGAGTGCGGCAGCCCGATCTCCTCGACGGCCGAAGGCGACGAACCGAAGGCCCACTCGATCCGGGTCGGCACCCTCCGCCAGCGCGCGCAGCTGGTGCCGAAGCTCCAGCTCTGGTGCCGCTCGTCGCTCGGCTGGGTGTCCGGCCTCTCGGAGATTCCGGCGCTGGCGACCCAGCCGGCCTTCGATCCGGCGGGCGGCATGAACCGCTGAGTCCGGGACCGCCGCCGTCAGCCGATGCGCTTTTCCATGAAGACCGACATCGGATCCTCCGGATAGTCGGCGAACGGCCCGCGCTCGCGGTAGCCGTTGCGGTGGTAGAGGGCGAGCGCCGGGTGGCTGAGGGGGCCGGTCTCGAGCTGGAGCGTGTGCACCCCCTCCGCCCGCGCCGCCGTCTCCAGCACCGACAGCAGCCGCTGGCCGACCCCGCGGCCGCGCGCGGCGTCGGCGACGAAGATGCGCTTCAGCTCGCCGAAGCCGCCGCCCCGGATCACGACCGCGCCGCACCCGACGGCGGCGCCGTCGATGCGGGCGACGAAGAACCGCACCTCCGGCCGGGCGAGCTGGTCCGGGTCGATCAGATAGCTGCTCTCCGGCGGGTAGAGCGCGCGCGAGTAGGCGTCCGAGCCGCGCAGCAGCTCCGCCACCTCGGGGAGATGGGGCGACTCCCGGGCCAGGATGACGTCGCGCACGGGGTCAGAGACAGGAAACGAGGTCGGCGACGCCGCCGACGGTACCGCGCGGACCGACCATGATCTTGGGGATGCCGAGCCCGTCGGCGCCGGCCCCGTCGGTGTCCGGATTGTCGCCGATCATGACCGCCTCGTCGGGCCCGACCCCGGCCCTGGCGAGCGCCGCCAGGAAGAGGCCCGGCTCCGGCTTGCCGACGATCCGCGGCCGCGCCGCGGGCACGCAGGCGGCGAGCGCCGCCATCAGGGCACCTGTCTCCGGAACCGGGCCGCCGTCGCTGTCGGGATGGATGCGGTCCGGGTTGGCGACCAGCCAGCGGGCGCCGCCGTGCAGCACCCGCGCCGCCCGGTGCAGGCGCTGGTAGGAGAGCCCGGTGTCGCGGGCGAGCGCCAGGATCGGCGCCTGCTCGTCGTCGGTGAGGGCGAGGCCGCGCGCCTCGGCATAGGCGGCGAGCGAGGGCGCCGCGACGAGGAATGTCGCCTCGCCCGGCGCCTCGGCGGCGATCGTGTCGACCATCACCGCGCCGGCCAGCGACACCCGCCTGGGTTCGACCACGAGGCCCTGGCGGTGGAACTTCTCCGCCATCGAGTCCGGCGTGTCGGTCGAGTTGTTGGAGACGATGAAGGCGCGGGCGCCGAGCGCCGCGAGGAAGGCTCCCGCCCCCGGCAGCGCGACGCCACCCGCCACCAGCACGCCGTCGACGTCGATCAGGACCGCGCGGGCGCGGCCCAGCAGCGCCCCGGCGCGCGCCCGCTCCTCCGCCGGGATCATCGGCCGCAGCGCTCCGGGCGGTGGATGCGCTCGGTCGAGGCCGGAAACGTCGCGAGCTTCTCCGCCGGCCGGACCGGCCGCGGCACCAGTTCGCCGCCGCAGTTGGGGCAGCGTCCGCCCAGCACCGTTTCCGCGCAGTCGCGGCAGAACGTGCACTCGAAGGAACAGATCCGCGCCGCGCGGCTGTCGGGCGGCAGGTCGCGGTCGCAGCACTCGCAGCCGGGTCGGAGTTGCAGCATCGGCCTTCCCCTCAGAAGGTCGCCCGGCCGCCGGAGATGTCGAAGGTCGCCCCGGTCGAGAAGGAGCAGTCCTCCGACGCCAGCCAGGCGACCAGGGCCGCCACCTCCTCGACCTTGCCGAAGCGCGCCATCGGGATCTTCGAGAGCATGAAGTCGATGTGCTGCGGGGTCATCTGCTGGAAGATGTCGGTCTCGACCGCCGCCGGGGTGACGCAGTTCACCCGGATGCCCGTCCCGGCCAGTTCCTTTCCGAGCGACTTGGTCAGCGCGATCACGCCCGCCTTCGAGGCGCTGTAGTGCGAGGCGTTCGGGTTGCCCTCCTTGCCCGCCACCGAGGCGATGTTGACGATGCGGCCATAGCCGGTCTTCAGCATCTCCGGGACGACGTTGCGGCAGCAGAGGAACGGCCCGACGAGGTTGACGTCGATCACCTGGCGCCATTCCTCGGGCGAATATTCCCAGACCTTCATGTTGCCGCCGGTGATGCCGGCGTTGTTGACGAGGATGTCGATGCCGCCGAGCGCGGCGACGGTGCGGGCGGTGGCGTCGGCGACCGCGGCGTCCTCGGTCTGGTCGACGGCGACGGCGATCGCCCTGCCCTTCGCGCCCAGCGCCGCGGCGGCGGCATTGGCGGCGGCGAGGTCGCGGTCCCAGACGGCGACCGCCGCCCCGCTCGCGATCAGGCGCTCGGCGATGGCGAGCCCGATGCCGCGGGCACCGCCGGTGACGGCGGCGCGGCGGCCCTTGAGGTCGATCTGGTTCATGGTCCTCCCGGGAAGTGTGCTGCGTGATCTTGTTTCAGGCCGACGCACGGCCGCCGGTGCGCCAGCCGAGACGGATGGCGCCGATCGCCATGGTCGCCGCGGCCTGGCTGGGATCGACGACGGGGACGCCCAGCGCCTCCTCCATGCGCGCGCGATAGCGCGCCATGCCGGCGCAGCCGAGCACGACGACGTCGGCGCCGTCCTCGTCGCGGAGCGCCCGTCCGGTCGCCACCAGCCGGTCGAAGGTGCGGCCCTCGTCGGCCAGTTCGACGACGTTGAGGCCGACCGCGCGGTCGCCCGCCACCCGCTGCGACAGGCCCATGGCGCGGACGAAGCGCATGTGGCGCGCCACCGAAGCCGGCAGGATGGCGACGATGCCGACGGCGCTGCCGAGATTGAGGGCGGTCGTCAGGCCCGATTCCATGATGCCCAGCACCGGCCGGTCGGTCGTCTCGCGCGCCGAATGCAGGCCCGGGTCGGAGAAGCAGGCGATGACGAAGGCGTCGGTCGCGTTGTGCTCGCGCTCGATCAGCCGGCAGAGCGGCGGCACGACATGGTCGACGTCGCGCTGGCTCTGGATGCCGGGCGGCCCCTCGGCGAGGGTGGCGCAGTCGATGCGCGGCCCGTCGGCGAAGCGCAGCGGTGCCATGGCGGCGTCGATGCCGCGGGTCACCGCCTCGGTGCTGTTGGGGTTGATGACCAGGATGCGCTGCGCCATCGGCTCGCCTCCGCCGCTTCGATCGGAAAATCCGATCGGGATCATAGCGGCGGCGCCGCCGGCCGCCAGCCGGGGAACGGGTTTTGCGTGCGGATTTCGACGGGAGTAAGAGGAAACGCCCGATGCCGCTCGACGATCCCGATCGCCCGCCGCCCGCCGCCCCGCCCGGAATCGGCCACAACAACGGCCCGCCGATGGACGCGATGCCGGACTGGCGCCTCACCTGCTGGCGCAAGGCCTACCGGCGGGCCTGGAAGTCGCCGCCGCGCGAGGTGCTGATGCGGCAGATGAAGCGGGCCGAGGAACTCGGCCTCACCCATCGCGAGTACGTGCTGCGCTGGATGGATTCGGGGAAGTGGACGTGACCGGCTCGTCGGCCGCCTTCAGCGGTACCGGCCGGCAGACGATCATGGCGAGCCGGCCGATGCGCTGCATCCGCTGCGCGGCGAGACCGCTCGCCACCGCGTCGCCGGCGAAGCGCGCCAGCCAGTGGCCGACCATGCGGGTGCCGAAATGGGCGACCGCGTTGGCGGTGCCGGCAATGCTGGCGCTGACCAGGATCCGGCCGACGAGGTGACGGGTGGCGGCCAGCCCCGGCCGGTGGCCGTAGATCGCCGCGATCTCGCGCACCAGCCGCAGGCTGCGGGCGACGAAGGCGAGCGTGTCGAGCGCCGCCGACGGGCTGACGACGTTGATCGCGAACACTTGTCCGACCGCCCTCCAGGTGGCGCGCTCGGCCTCGAGGTCGAGCGGCCGCAGCACGGTGCGCTCGAAATGGTCGATCACCTGGGCGTTGCCGTGGTGCGGCTGCACCTGCCGGCGCCAGGCGGCGAGCCGGGCCCGCGCGGGACCGCCCTGGCCGAGTGCCGCCGCCGCCTCTTCCAGCGCCGCCACGATCACCCCCTGCGGCTGGCCCTCGACCGCCGCGGCGGCGAAGCGGCCCTGAACCTCGGGCAGGCGGCGCAGGCGGCGGAGCTGGCGCATCTCGGCGCCGAGCCACCACAGGACGGCCGCCAGACCGACGCCGGCGACCCCGGCCGTCGCCCAGCCGAGCGCGGCATCGCGGGCGAACTGGTCGTGGACGAAGCCGGCCATGTCGAGCCCGAGGAGGCCGACCACGAGGATGCCGATGCCCCACAGGCCGGCGCGCACGGGCGAACGGCGCGCCGCCGCCGGCTCCACCGGTACGGGCAGGATCGGGTCGGGCGGCCGGTCGGCGATTCGCCCCTCCGCCCCGGTCTCGATCACGAGCGGGCCGAGCGGCGGGGCGTCCTCATGGGACGAGCGTTGCCAGGGCGGTTGCGTGGTCATCGCAGGCGATCCGCAAGCAGGAAGTCGAGCGCCTCGTCGAGCCCGACATGGCCGATCCCGGTGGCGGCATCGGGATCGAGGCGCGGCGGCTGGAAGCGCGGCATGGCGAAGAAGGGCCGGCTCCAGAACCGGTCGCCGGCCTCCGGCGGCTTGATCGGAATGGTTCCGGGAAAGAACTTCACCTGCCGGAAGCCGGTCAGCGGCACGCCGCGCACGACCGGGGTCGGCCGGCCGTCGAGCAGCGCCTCGTCCTCCTCGGTGCAGCGCACGGACGCCAGCGCGACGACCGCGGTCTCGGCGCCGCGGCTGTCGGCATCGAGGATCGGCGCCCGCAGCAGCGTCGCCAGCAATTGCCGCAGATGGTCGCGCTGCAGCGCCGGTACGTGGTCGGCCTTGGTCGCGGCATAGAGGACCCGGCCGATGCGTGCGCCGAAGAGCCGTGCCAGCAGGCCGCCGCCGACCCGGAAGGCGCCGGCGATCTCGGTCAGGGTGCGCCCCGTGTCGGCGAAGGCCGCCTGCCCGGCATGGAGCGCCTGCAGCAGGTCGACGAGCACGATCTGGCGGTCGAAGCGGCGGAAGTGCCGGTCGAAGAAGCGCTCCCGCGCGGCCCGCTTGTAGGCCGCGAAGCGCCCCGCCATCGCCGCACCGAGCGATCCCGCCCCGCCGCCGGGCGGCAGCGGACAGAAATGCAGCAGCGCCGGATCGCTCCAGTCTCCCGGCTGGAGGAAGCGCCCGGGCTGGAGGTGTGCCATGCCGAGGCGATCCCGGCACCGGACGAGGTAGCCGCGATAGAGGTCGTGGGCGCGCTCCGCCACCAGTTCGTCATGGGCGACGGTCGGCGGATGCGCGGCGAGGAACGCGAGCCAGTCGGCGGCCGCCTCCGCCCGCGGCTCCTGCCGCGCCATCGCCAGCATGTCGGCGGACCAGGCGGCGAAATCGCGATCCAGCATCGGCAGGTCGAGCAGCCATTCGCCCGGATAGTCGACGAGGACGACCCGCAGCGTCGCCTCGGCATCGCTGCGGTGGAGGAAGCCGCCGGGACGGAAGCGGATGTCGACGGCGATCTCGGCGACGTCCTGGGTGCCGTCGGGCCAATGCGGCGGTTCGGCGGCCATGGCGCGCAGGTTGCGGGCGAAGGGGAAGGTCGGGATATCGGCGGCGACCGGCAGCGCCACCTCGACGCCGGTCACCCGCGCCGCGAGGTCGTCGGCCGCGCCGAAGAGGGGCAACCGCGCCGGCAGCCGCGGAAAGGCCAGGAGGTCGTGGATGAGCGCCGTGATGAAGACCGACTTGCCGGACCGGCTCAGCCCCGTCACCGCCAGGCGCAGGGTGCCGCCATGGATGGCACGGGTGGCGAACCCCGGCAGCTTCAGGTCATCCCAGCCGATCTGCGGCAGCCGGATCATGGCCCGTCCCCGGCCTCAGCCCTCGCGCGCGAGCCACTCCGCGTAGCTGATGCGCCGCAGGTCGAAGCGGTCGGTGGTGCGGACATAGGAGATGCCGCCGAGCCGCCCGACGATGTCGAGGCGGGCCGGGTCGAGGCGCAGGCGGTCGATGTCGGCAAAGGCATCGTCCCGGATATGGAGATGCACGACCTCGCCCACCAGGATGCTGCGGCCGTTCGGGCCGATGTCGACCACGGTCGCGGTCCGGCATTCGAGGCTGGCCGGCGCCCCGGCGATGCGCGGCGCCGCCACCTTGGTCGAGGGCAGCGCCGTCAGCCCGGCGGCCGCCAGTTCGTTCTCGCCCGGCGGGAAGTCGGCAGCGCAGACGTTCATCGCCTCGGCCATGGCGAAATCGACCATGTTGACGACGAACTCGCCGCTTTCGCGCGGGAACTGCACGCTGTCCTTGGGCGTGCCGTCCGGCCGCGCCTCGATGCCCAGCACGACCAGCGGCGGCGTCTGGCTCATGACGTTGAAGAAGCTGAAGGGCGCGGCGTTGATCCGGCCCGCCCGGTCGCGCGCCGTGACGAGCGCGATCGGGCGGGGCACCACGACCTGGATCAGCAGCTTGTAGCGGTCCGCCGCCGGCAGGGTCGCGAAGTCGAACTCCATGGCCGGTTCAGGGCGGCGGGACGGCGCCGGTGCGCTCGACGATGAGGCCGTAATGCTCGACGCGCCGGTGCCGGGCGAAGTTGAAGACGCTGGTCTTGATCGGCACCGTCTGGTCGAGGTCGATCGTGTAGACGAGGAGTTCGTCGCCGAGCGTCGAGGCGACGGCGACGAGTTCGCCGGACGGCGCCACGACGCAGGTGCCGCCGATCAGCATGCAGCCTTCCTCGACGCCGGCCTTGGCCGTCGCCACCACCCAGGTACCGTTCTGGTAGGCGCCGGCCTGGCAGGTCAGGTAGTGGTGCATCATGCGGTGATGGCCGGGCTCGACGATCGCCGCGTTGAACTCGGGCGTGTTGTAGCCGAGCATCACCAGCTCGACGCCCTGGAGGCCCATGACGCGGAAGGTCTCGGGCCAGCGGCGGTCGTTGCAGATCGCCATGCCCATGATGCCGCCGAACGCCCGCCACACCGGCCAGCCGAGATTGCCGATCTCGAAATAGCGCTTCTCCAGATGCTGGAACGGCCGCTGCGGCTCGTACTCGGCATGGCCGGGGAGGTGGATCTTGCGGTACTTGCCGACGAGGTTGCCGTCGGGGCCGACCAGGATCGCGGTATTGAAGCGGCAGGTCCGGCCGCCCTCCTCCGCCAGTTCGGCGTAGCCGAGATAGAAGCCGATTCCGAGCCGCTTGGCCTCGTCGAAGAGTGGCTGCACGTCGGCGTTCGGCATCGACTTCTCGAAGAAGGCGTCGATCTCGTTCGGGTCCTCGAGCAGCCAGCGCGGGAAGAAGGTGGTCAGCGCCAGCTCCGGAAAGACCACCAGCTTGACGCCGCGCGAATGCGCCTCGCGCAGCAGGTCGAGCAGGCGCTTGACCACCTGCGGGCGGGTGTCGGCGCGCTGGATCGGGCCGAGCTGGGCGGCCCCCACGGTGAGCAGTCGGGACATGAAACCCTCTTGGTCTGTTCGGATCAGAGGCCGGGGAGCCGGCCGGAGACGGGATCGAAGCCGGTGATGCGGCGCCCGGTCGAGCGGGCGAGCGGCGAGCGGTCGCAGGGCAGGAAACGGCCGCGGCCGCGCGCCTCGGTCACCTTGCCGTCCTCCGCCACCACCTCGCCGCGCGAGATCGTGATGACCGGCCAGCCCTTCACCGTCACCCCCTCGTAGGGCGTGTAGTCCATGGCGTCGTGCAGGTCGGCCTGGCGGATGGTGACTTCGCGGTCGGGGTCCCAGATCGCGATGTCGGCATCGCCGCCGATCGCGATCGTGCCCTTCCGCGGATAGAGGCCGTAGAGCTTGGCGGCGTTGGTCGAGGCCAGCGCCACGAACTGGTGCAGGTCGATCCGCCCCTCGGAGATGCCGTGGAAGAGCAGCGGCAGCCGCGCCTCCAGCCCCGGCACGCCGTTCGCCACCTTCTTGAAGGGCGGATTGGCCCCATGCTTCATCTTCCCTTCGGGGTCGTTGTAGCGATAGGGCGCGTGGTCGGAGGAGAAGACCTGGAAGACGCCCTGGGCGATCGCGTCCCAGACCTTCTGCTGGTTCGCCTTGTCGCGCGGCGGCGGGCTGCACATGCACTTCGCACCCTCGAAGCCCGGTTTGTCGAGGTCGTCCTCGGTCAGGTAGAGGTACTGGGGACAGGTCTCCCCGAAGACCCGGGTGCCGCGATTCTGCGCGATTCGGATCTGTTCGATCGCCTCGGCCGAGGAGACGTGGACGATCAGCACCGGCACGTCGACGAGTTCGGCCAGGGCGATGACGCGGTGCGTCGCCTCGCGCTCGGCGGTCCTGGCATGGGCGACCGCGTGGAACTTGGGTTCGGTCAGGCCGGCATCGGTCAGCTTGTCCGAAAGCCAGGCGATGATGTCGTGGTTCTCGGCATGGACCATCGTCAGGGCGCCCTCGCGGCGCGCGATGGCGAGAACGTCCAGCACCTGCCGGTCGTTCAGCTTCAGCATGTCGTAGGTCGTGTAGATCTTGAACGAGGTGTAGCCGTCGGCGATCAGCGCCGGCAGTTCCTGGCCCAGCACCGTCTCCGTCGGGTCGGAGACGATGAGATGGAAGGCGTAGTCGACGACCGCCTTCGGCGTCGCGCACTCGTGGTAGTCGCGAACGACCTGGCGCAGCGACATGCCGCGGTGCTGCGCGGCAAAGGGGATGATCGTCGTCGTCCCGCCGCCGGCCGCCGAGCGGGTGGCGGAATAGAAGTCGTCGGCGGTCATGACGCCGCTCGAGGACTTCTGCTCGACATGGCAATGGCTGTCGATGCCGCCCGGCAGCACCAGACGGCCGGCCGCGTCGATGTCGCGCGCGCCCTTCTCCAGCCCGCGACCGAGCGCCACCACCACGCCGTCGCGGACCCCGATGTCGGCATCGAACTGGTCGGACGCGGTGACGACGCGGCCGTTGCGGATGACGAGGTCGAAGGCGGACATCGGGTCTCCTCGGGGACGGGCATGGCGACGGTCGATGCCGCGATTATACCGGCGCCGTCCCGGCCCGCACGGCTTTTGCCGGCCGCCCGGAATTCTGCTACCTCAAGGGACAATCCGTTCCCCCGGCAAGAGGAAGCCCCATGGCCACGTCCGCGACCACCCGTCCCCAGGGCGTCTACGCCGCCGTGCTGACGCCGTTCGACGCCAACCTCGAGCCGGACGTGAAGGCCTTCATCGCCCATTCGCGCTGGCTGCTCGCCAACGGCTGCGACGGGCTGGCGCCGCTCGGCACGACGGGAGAGGCGAACTCGCTGTCGGTCGACCAGCGCCTGAAACTCATCGAGGCGTCGGCCGAGGCCGGCCTGCCCGGCGACCGCACCATCTTCGGCACGGGCTCCTGCTCGCTGGCGGACGCCGTCCGCCTGTCGCGCGCCGCCGTCTCCTCGGGTGCCGCCGGCGTCCTGCTGCTGCCGCCCTTCTACTACAAGAACGTCGACGAGGACGGGCTCTTCGCCTTCTTCTCGGAGGTGGTGCAGCGGGTCGGCGACGCGCGCCTGCGCATGTACCTCTACCACTTCCCGCAGCAGGCGGTGATCCCGATCACGCTGGCCCTGGTCGAGCGCCTGAAGAAGGCCTATCCGGGCGAGACGGTGGCCGGGCTCAAGGACAGCTCCGGCAAGTGGGACAACACCGAATCCTTCATC
>NZ_JAYSFE010000150.1:0-9932 GCF_041913585.1 Allostella sp. | reverse complement strand
TGTTCGTCTTCTGGGAGGCGACGAGCCTCGCCTCCTTCTTCCTCGTCGGCTTCGACCACACCGCCCGCGGCGCCCGGCAGGCGGCGCTCCAGGCGCTTCTCGTGACGGGCGCCGGCGGGCTGGCGCTGCTCGCCGGCCTGCTGCTGGTGGCGGACGCCGCCGGCACCACCTCGATCGCCGGCATCATCGCCGCCCGCGAGGCGGTCCTCGCCGCCCCGACGGCCGCGCCGGCGATGCTGCTCGTCATCCTCGGCTGCTTCACCAAGTCGGCCCAGGTCCCGTTCCACTTCTGGCTGCCGAACGCCATGGCCGCGCCGACCCCGGTCAGCGCCTACCTCCACTCGGCGACCATGGTGAAGCTCGGCGTCTACCTGCTGGCCCGGCTCAATCCGGTCTACCAGGACGAGGCCGCCTGGCAGGCGATCCTCACCGGCTTCGGTCTCGCCACCAGTGCGACCGGCGCCGTCCTCGCGCTCCGCGAGACCGACCTCAAGCGCGTCCTCGCCTATACGACCGTCACCGGCCTCGGCACCCTGACGCTGCTGATCGGGGTGGCCCCGGCCGAGGCGGCGACGGCGGCGATGACGTTCCTCGTCGTCCACGCCCTCTACAAGGCGGCGCTCTTCCTCGTCGCCGGCATCGTCGACCACGAAACGGGGGCGCGCGACGCCAGCCGTCTCGGCGGCCTCGGCGGCGCCATGCCGATGACCGCGCTCGCCGCCTCGCTCGCCGCCCTCTCCATGGCCGGCCTGCCGCCCTTCGTCGGCTTCGTCGCCAAGGAACTGGTCTATGCCGTCAAGCTGGACGGCGAGAGTTCGGCGCTCCTCGTCGCCGTCGGCTTCCTCGTCAACGCGACGACGGTCGCCATCGCCGCGGTGCTGTCGCTGCGCCTCTTCTTCGGCGCCCGCCGGCCGACACCGCGGGCGCCGCACGATCCCGGATTCGCCATGCTCGCCGGTCCGCTGCTGCTGGCCGTGCTCGGGCTCGTCGCCGGCAGCCTGCCCGGCCTCCTCGGTGACCGGCTGGTCGGCCCCGCCGCGGCGGCGATGCTGGGGCGGCCGGCCGACGTCCATCTCGCGCTCTGGCACGGACCGTCGGCGCTCCTCGCCCTCAGCATCGCCACCATCGCCGCCGGCATGGCGCTCTTCGCCGCCTGGGGACGCATCGTGCCGGGGATGCGCCGCGCCGCCATCGTCGATGTCGCCGGCCCCGCCGCCCTCTACGAGCGCGGGCTGGCGAAGCTCCTCGACATCGCCGAGCGGACGACGCGCGCCATCCAGCACGGCAGCCTCCGCGGCTACCTGCGGCTGCTCTTCGCCGTCACCGCGGCGGCGATCCTGGCCACGCTGGTGCTGCGCGGCGGCCTGGCGCTTCCGGCCTTCGATGCGGCCGGCCTCGACGCGCGGGCCCTGGCGCTGATCGGGCTGCCGGTGGGGGCGCTGGCGGCCGCGGCCGCACCGACGGTCTTCGTCGCCATCCTGGCGATGGGCCTCGTCGGCTTCACGACGGCCGTCCTGTTCCTCGTCTTCGGCGCTCCCGACGTCGCCTTCACGCAGTTCGCGGTCGAGACGCTGCTGGTGGTGATCTTCGCCGCCGCCATGACCCGCATGCCGATCCGCCGCCGCAGCCGCCGCCGGCCGGGCGAGCGCGCGGCCGATGCCGCGATCGCGGTCGCCACCGGAACCGCCGTCACGCTCGCGCTGCTGGCCGTCCTCGCCCAGCCCTACGACGCGCGCCTCTCCGACTGGTTCGGCGCGGAGAGCCTGCTGGCGGCGCACGGCCGCAACGTCGTCAACGTCATCCTCGTCGACTTCCGGGCGCTCGACACACTGGGCGAGATCACGGTGCTGGCGATCGCCGCCTTCGCCGTCGCCGCCTTGTTGCGCCCGGCCGGGAAGGAGCAGGTCCGATGAACGATTCCCTGATCCTGCGGACCTCGGCCCCGCTGCTGCTGTGGCTGTCCGTCGCCGTCTCCCTGTTCATCCTGCTGCGCGGGCACAACGCGCCCGGCGGCGGCTTCCTCGGCGGCCTGCTCGGGGCGGCGGGCGTGCTGATCTACGCGATCGCCCGGGGACGGGCCGCCGCCCTGCGGCTGCTGCGCCTCGCCCCGGTCAGCTATTGCGGCATCGGGCTCCTGGCCGCGCTCGCGAGCGGGCTGCCGCCCATTCTCGCCGGCAGCGCCCCCTACCTGACGCACCTCTGGGCCTTCCCGGCCGGGCTGCCGCTCGGGACCACGATCCTCTTCGACCTCGGGGTCTATCTCGTCGTGCTCGGGACCGTCACCGCCATGTTCCTTTCCCTGGTCGGCGAGTGAGGACGGCCGCCATGGAAACGCTCTTCGCTGTCGCCGTCGGCACCGTCGTCGCCGCCTCGGTCTACCTCTTCCTGTCCCGCGACCTCCTGCGGGGGCTGCTCGGCTTCATCCTGTTCGGCACCGCGGTCAACCTCGCCATCCTGCTGGCGGGCCGGGTCGGCCCGATCCGGCCGCCGCTGGTCGACGGCGAGGTGCTGGGACCGGGTGCCGCCAACCCGCTGCCACAGGCGCTGATCCTGACGGCGATCGTCATCGGCTTCGGGCTCGCCGCCTTCGCCCTGATGCTGACGATGCGCGCTCATCGCGAGTTCGGCACGACCAGCGCGGAGGATCTGGCCGAGGCGGAGACGGCGCCGCCGGCCAGCGCTCCGCCGGCGCCGGCCGAGCGCCGGGAGGCGGCATGAACGCCCAGGCCCTCCTCGCGGCCCCGCTGCTGGCGCCGCTCGCCGGGGCCGCGGTCACGGCACTGCTCTGGCGCCGGCCGGCGGCGCAGCGGCCGATCAGCCTCGCCGCGGCCCTGGCGCTGCTCGCGGCGGCGGTCGGCCTGCTCGCCCACACGGTCACCGACGGCACCCTGGTCGGCGCCATGGGCGGCTGGCCCGCCCCCTTCGGCATCGTCCTCGTCGTCGACGTCTTCTCCGCCATCATGCTGGTCATCACCGGCGTCATGGCGGTCGCGGTCGCCGTCTACGCGCTGGGACCGGGCGCCCGCGAGCGCGACCGGGCCGGCTTCCACCCCCTCTTCCACGGCCTGCTGCTCGGCGTCGCCGGCGCCTTCGCCACCGGCGACCTCTTCAATCTCTACGTCTGGTTCGAGGTGATGCTGATCGCCTCCTTCGGCCTGCTCGTGCTCGACCGGACGCGCGAGCAGCTCGACGGCGGCCTGCGCTACGTCCTCCTCAACCTCGTCGGCACGACCTTCTTCCTGCTGGCGACCGCGCTGCTGCTCGGGCTGACCGGTACCCTCAACATGGCCGACCTGGCGCGCGTCGCGCCGGAGGTCGGCAGCCAGGGCGCGCTCGCCGCCGCCGCCATGCTGCTGCTCGTCGCCTTCGGCGCCAAGGCGGCCGTCTTCCCGCTCTTCAACTGGCTGCCGGCGGCCTACCACACGGCGTCGATGCCGGTCGCGGCGATCTTCGCCGCCCTGCTGACCAAGGTCGGCGTCTACGCGATCATCCGGGTCTTCACCCTGATCTTCGCCCATGACGCCGCCTTCTTCGGGCCGATCCTGGCGGCGGTGGCGATGGCGACGATGGTGACGGGCGTGCTCGGCGCCGCCGCCCACTACGACGTGCGCCGCATCCTCTCGTTCCACATCATCAGCCAGATCGGCTACATGCTGGTCGGCGTCGCCCTGATGACGCCGCTCGCGATCGCGGGCAGCATCCTCTACGTCATCCACCACATCGTCGTGAAGGCGAACCTGTTCCTGGTCGCCGGCGCCATCCGCCAGGCGGGCGGGTCCTTCGCGCTCGCGCGGCTCGGCGGCCTCTGGATCACCCGGCCGCTGCTCGGCCTCCTCTTCCTGGTGCCGGCCCTGTCGCTGGCCGGCCTGCCGCCGCTGTCGGGCTTCTGGGGCAAGCTCGCGGTCGTGCGCGCCAGCCTCGAGGCGCAGTCCTGGCTCCTCGCCGCGGTCGCGCTGGCGGTCGGCGTCCTGACCCTGTTCTCGATGGTGAAGATCTGGAACGAGGCCTTCTGGAAGGAGGCGCCCGCCGACGCCCGGCCGGCGCCGGCGACACGGACCGAGCGGGTCGCGACCTTCGCGCCGATCGTGGCGCTCGCCGCGGTGACGGTGACGATCGGGCTGTGGACGGAGCCGTTCCTCGCCCTGTCCTTCCAGGCGGCGGACGGGCTGCTCGATCGCCGCGCCTACATCGCGGCCGTCCTCGGTCCCGAAGGCCTCGGTCCCGGAGCCCTGCCATGATCGGCGGCACGATCCGGATCGGCATCGCCTTCGTCGCCGAACTCGCCAAGGCGACCTGGGCCACCATCCGCGCCGCCGTGGCGCCGCCGGGCCGGCTGCGCCCGGCGATCCTGGCGGTTCCCCTCGACGTCCGCTCGCCGGCGGCGATCACGCTCTTCGCCGACATGGTGACGCTGACCCCGGGGACCACCAGCCTCGCGGTCTCCGAGGACGGCCGCGTCCTCTACGTGCATTGCCTCGACGCGCCGGACCCCGAGGCCGCCGTCGCCGAGATGAAGCGGGCGCTGGAACGTCCGGTCCGGGAGATCCTGCCATGACCATCGTCGCCATGGCCGCGACCGCGGCCGCCTGTCTCGTCGGCCTCGCCCTGATCGGCGTCGCCTGGCGCCTGCTCGCCGGCCCGTCGGCCGCCGACCGGGTGATCGCGACCGACATGCTGGGCCTGCTCGCCATCGCCATCGCCGCCCTCGCGGCGGTGCTGGCCGGCCATGCCGCCTTCCTCGACGTCGCGTTCGCCATCGCCCTCTTCGGCTTCCTCGGGGCGGTCGCCTTCGCCGGCCTGCTGGAGCGCGCCTCGCGCAGCCCGGACGGGAGCGAGTAATGGCCGCCCTCCTCGACCTCGCCGCCGCCGCCTGCCTGCTCGCCGGCGGCATCGTCATCGCCCTGGCGGCGCTGGGCGTCGTCCGCTTTCCGGATCCGTTCACCCGGATGCACGCCGCGACCAAGTCGGGCGTCGTCGGCGCCGGGCTGCTCCTGCTCGGCGCCGGGCTGGCGCTGGGCGGGGTCGCGCCGGCGCTGACGGCCCTGGCCGGCCTCGCGTTCCTCGTCGCCACCACGCCGATCGCCTCGCATCTGCTGGGTCGTGCCGCCTACGTCGCCGGCGCACCGATCGCACCGGCGACGATCGCCGACGCCCTCGAGGGCGTCCTCGACCGCCGCCTCTTCGACATCGACCCGGCGCGCCGTCGGCGCGCCGAGCGGAAGCCGCCACCATCATCGGAGGAAGCCGCCATGACTGCGATCCCCTTTCCGGAGGCCGCGGGACGCCCGGCGCCGCAGCCGACGCCGCTGCGCCGAATCGTCTGCTGGCTGTCCGGCGCGGCCGCCCAGCCGGAGACCTCGGCGACCGCGCTCGCGCTGGCACGGGCCTCCGGCGCCAGCCTGACCGCGCTGTCGCTGGTGCAGCCCGCAGCCGAGCCGCGGGGGCCGCGCCCGATCGGCGGTTCGCACTGGGCGCGCTGGTCGGCCGCCTCCCGCCGCGAGCGGCAGCGCTCGGCCGCCGCCGCCGCGCTCGCCGATTTCGAGGACCGCGCCCGCGGCGCCGGGGTCGCGGCGACGGCGCGGCACGAGGAGGCCGGCCCGGCCGCGCTCGCCCGCCACGTCGCCGCCGCCGACCTCTTGGTGGTGCCGGCCGGCATCGACGCCGCCGGCGAGCGCGCCGACGGCGCCGACGAACTGGCCGCCCGCATCGCCACCGACCATCGCGTCCCGGTCCTTCGGGTCGCGCGCCGGTCGGGCCCCGTCCGCCGCATCGCCATCCTCGTCGATTCCGCCGCCGCCAGCGCCGGCCTGGCGCAGTCCTTCGCCCGCATCGGCCTGTGGGCCGATGCCGCGGTCGAGGTCGTGCCGCTCGGCGAGGTCCCGGCCGCCCTCGACGCGGCGGCGGCCCAGGCGGCGCTGCTCGGCGCCCATGGGCGCAGTGCGGAACTGGCCGCGCCGCTCGGCGACGACTGCACGATCGAGGAGGCGGCGACGTTCCTGCGCCGCTACGACGCGGTGGTCGCCGCACGCCTCGGCAGCGGTTCCGGGTGGTTCCAGGCGGTGCGCACCGACTGCCACGCCGTCGCCGCCACGACCGCGGCGCTCGTGCTGCTGCCGTAAGAGGGGGCGGCCGTCCTCCCCGGTGTCGCCGGACCGGCGCCGGCGGTAGCATGGATCATGCGCTGGTCCCGGTTCCTGTCTCCGCTGCCCCCCGCGGCGCGCCTGCCGGTCGCAGCCGGGCTCGCGGTCTTCGTCGTCGCCGTGCTCACCACCCAGCTCGCCCTGCGGCTGCAGGCGGCGGCCGACGATTCGCAGTTCCAGCGCCTGGGCGAGGTCTATCTCGACGGGCTCGCCGCCGGCGTCCGCGGGGCGCTCGAACGCGCCGACCCGATCGCGATCGAGGCCGGATTCCGGCGCGCCTTCGCCGAGCGGCAGGGCATCACCGAGCGCGGGCTGTTCGCCTTCGCCTCCGACGGGCGTCTCGTCGCCAGCCACGGCGATCCCGACCTCTCGGCCGAGCGGGCCGCCGCCGCCATGCCGGGCCGTCTCGACCTCGATTCCGCAAGCGGCGTCGCCTGGATCGCCCGACGCTTCGAGGGGCGCGCCGGCCGCCTCGTCGCCGCCCTCGACATGCGCGAAATCGCCTCCCAGCGGCGCCGGCTCGGGGTCGGCCTGCTGCTGCTCGACGTCGCCCTCGCCGCCGGCTGCGGCGTCCTCGCCTATCTCGGCCTCGCCTGGATGGGACGACCGGTCGCCATGGTCCTGGAGCGGCTGCAGCAGGCCGCCGCGGGCCGGCCGGAGCCGATCCCGGAAACCCTGGCGGCGCGCGCCGACCGCCCGACCTCGGACCTGATCCTGGCCTTCAACGCGATGGTCGAGAGTGTGCGCGAGCGCGAGCGGCTGGCCGACGCGGCGGCCGAGCGCGAGCAGGCCGCCGCCCTCGGACGCCTCGCGGCGACCCTGGCGCACGAGGTCCGCAACCCCCTCGGCGGCCTCGCGGCGGCGGTCTCGACGCTGAAGCGCTTCGGCGCCGAGCCGGCCGTGCGCGACGAGGCGCTGGGCCTGCTGGCGCGCGGCATCGAGGCCATCGACCGCATCGTGACCAGCGCGTTGCAGTTCTATCGCCCGGCCGACGAGCGCCGCCTCGGCGCGGTCGACTTTGCCGACCTCCTGCACCTCGTCCGGCCGGCCGCGGCCGAGGCCGGCGTGACGCTAGACTGGAAGATCGCGCTCGACCGCGACGTGCCGCTCGGCGCGGTCGGCGTGCGACAGGTGCTGCTGAACCTGCTGCTGAACGCCTGCGCCGCCAGCGGCCGCGGCGGCACCGTCCGCCTGTCGGCCGCCCTCGAGGGCCAGGACCTCGTGTGCACGATCGCCGACGACGGCCGCGGCCTGGAGCCGGCCTCCGCCGATCGCCTCGCCGGCGGGGCGCCGCAGGAGTCCGCCTCGCGCCGGCTCGGCCTCGGCGTCGTCGTCGGGCTGCTGGGCGGGCTCGACGCCCGCGCCAGCGTCGAGAGCGGCCCGGACCGCGGCACGACGATCCGGCTCGCCATCCCGCTCGGAGCCGAGCCGTGAGCCGGCGTCCGCTGGTGCTGGTGATCGAGGACGACCCGGTCCTGGGGCCGGCGCTCGCCCAGCGGCTGCGCCTCGAAGGGTTCGAGCCGCTGCTCGCCTCGACCGGCGCGGCGGCGCTGGAGGCGGTCGGCCGGCGGCGCCCGGCCGCGATCGTCAGCGACATCCGCCTGCCCGACATGAGTGGCGAGGCGATCCATCGCCGGATGGTCGAGGCCGCGGCGGCCGCGCCGACCTTCTTCATGACCGCCTTCGCGGACGTCGCCCAGGCGGTGCGCCTCGTCAAGGCGGGCGGACGCGACTACCTGACGAAACCGGTCGACGTCGACGCGCTGGTGGCGGCCGTGCGCGCGGCGACCGCGGAGGCACCCGCGCCCGCCGGCGATGCCGCCCTCGGACGCTCGGAGGCGATGCGCGCGGTCGAGGCGATGCTGCGCAAGGCGGCGCGCACCGACCTGCCGGTGTTGCTGACCGGCGAGACCGGGGTCGGCAAGGAGGTCGCGGCCCGTTTCCTCCACGGCGCCGCCGATCCCGCGCTTCCCTTCGTCGCGGTCAACTGCGCCGCCATACCGGCCGACCTGCTGGAGAGCACGCTCTTCGGCCATGAGCGCGGGGCCTTTTCCGGCGCCGCCACGCGGCAGCCGGGCCTCGCGGCCGAGGCCGGCGCCGGCACCCTCTTCCTCGACGAGATCGCCGAACTGCCGGACGTGCTGCAGGCGAAGCTGCTGCGGCTGGTCCAGGAACGGCAGTTCCGCCCGGTCGGCGCCGCGCGCGAGAGCACGTTCGCGGGCCGCCTCGTCTTCGCCACCCATGCCGACCTGCGCCGGCGGGTGGCCGAGGGGCGGTTCCGCGAGGACCTCTACTACCGGATCGCGGTCCTCGAAGTGGCCATCCCGCCGCTGCGGAACCGCGGCGACGACCTGACGGAACTGGCCCGGCGGCTCCTCGCCGCGGTCGACGCGCGGCTCGGGCTCGACCCGCACCGGCTGACCGACGCCGCCCTGGCCGCCCTGGCCGCCCACGACTGGCCGGGCAACGTCCGCGAACTGCGCAACCGCATCGAGCGGGCGGCGGCACTGGGCGAGGGGCCGGAGATCGGTCCGGACGACCTCTTCCCGGATCGCCTGCCGGCGCCGGCGGCGGCGCCGTCCGACCTCCGGACGGCCGTCGACGAGGCGGCCCGCGCCCGCATTGCCGACGCCCTGCGCCAGGCGGGCGGCAATCGCTCGGAGGCCGCCCGCCTCCTCGGCGTCTCGCGCACCACGCTCTGGAAGCGGATGCAGGATCTGGGTCTCTGAGCGGCCCCTGCACCGGCCGGTGCGCCATGCGCTGGCATGGATGCTGCGTTGCAGCGATGCGGTTGCCATCGGGGCCGCCGCCGGGCGACAATCCGCCATCTGCTCCTCTGGCGGCGCGCCACCGGGGCCGCCGCACGGCCGGCCCGCAGGGTGCTTCCGTGCGCCGCCGCCATCCCCATCCCCCGAGGACTCGTCACGACCATGGATCCGTCGCTTCAGAAGTTCGGCATCGGCCAGCCCGTCCCCCGGACCGAGGACCCGGTGCTGGTGCAGGGCCGGGGCCGCTACACCGACGACATCAACCTGCCGGGCCAGGCCCATGCGTGGATCGTGCGCAGCCCGATCGCCCACGGCGTATTGAACGGCATCGACACCGCGGCGGCGCTGGCCGCGCCGGGCGTGCTCGGCGTCTGGACCGGTGCCGACCTGGAGGCGGCCGGCTACGGACCGCTGAAATGCGTCGTGCCGCTGACCAACGGCGACGGCAGCCCGATGCGGAAGCCGAAGCGCCCGGCGCTGGCAGTCGACCGCGTGCGCTGGGTCGGCGACCCCGTCGCGGTCGTCGTCGCCCGCACCGCGGCCGAGGCGCGCGACGCCGCCGAACTGGTCGCGGTCGACATCGACCCGCTGCCGGCCGTGACCGACGCCGAATCGGGCACCGCCGAAGGGGCGCCGCAGCTCTATGACGACGTGCCGGGCAACGTCGCGCTCGACTACCATTACGGCGACCGCGAGAAGACCGCCGCCGCCTTCGCCGCCGCCCACCACACCGTCGCGATGCGCCTCGTCAGCCAGCGCGTCGTCGTCTCGGCGATGGAGCCGCGCTCGGCGATCGGCTCGATCGAGGACGGGCGCTGGGTTCTGCGCGTCGGCTGCCAGGGCGTCTTCGGACTGCGCGGCGCGATGGCGGACATCCTCGGCGTGAAGCCGTCCCAGGTCCATGTCCTGACCGGCAATGTCGGCGGCTCGTTCGGCATGAAGGCCGCCGCCTATCCCGAATATGTCGCGATCCTGCACGCGGCGAAGGAACTGGGGATGCCCGTCAAGTGGACGGACGAGCGCT
>NZ_JAYSFE010000149.1:0-10130 GCF_041913585.1 Allostella sp. | reverse complement strand
GGAGCCGGAGGCGAAGCCGGTGGAGGACCTCGTCGCCTGCGGCACCTGCGGCGCCTATATCCCGGCCAAGGGCGCCCGCGGGTGCGGGCGGGCGAACTGTCCCTGGCCGGGGTAGCGGCCGTCAGGCCGGCAGGCAGTCGGCGAAGCGGACCGGGCGGCCGACGGGGCTGCCCTGGAGCTGGTCGTCCTGCATCACGACCTGGCCGCGGACCACGGTCGCGACCGGCCAGCCGGTGACCGCCATCCCGTCGAAGGGCGTCCAGCCGCACTTGCTGACGATCCAGGAATTCTCGATCCGCCGCTTCGCCTGGAGGTCGACCAGCGTCAGGTCGCCGTCATATCCGAGCGCGATCCGGCCCTTGCCGGCGATGTCGTAGATGCGCTGCGGGCCGGAGCACATGAGGTCGACGAAGCGGGCCAGCGTCAGCCGGCCCTCGGCGATGTGGTTCAGCATCAGGGGCACCAGCGTCTGCACCCCCGGCATGCCGGACGGGCTGTCGGGATAGGGTTTGTCCTTCTCGTCCCGCGTGTGCGGCGCATGGTCGGAGCCGAGCACGTCGACGACCCCGTCGGCCACCGCCCGCCACAGGCCCTCGCGGTGGCGCGCGTCGCGGATCGGCGGGTTCATCTGGGCATAGGTGCCGAGCCGCTCGTAGCATTCGGGCGCCGCCAGGGTGAGGTGCTGCGGCGTCGTCTCGACCGTGATGAGATCCTTGTGCCCGGCGAGGAACTCCATCTCCTCGGCCGTCGTGATGTGCAGCACATGCACCTTGCGCCGCGCCTGCCGGGCGAGGCCGACGAGGCGCCTGGTCGCCAGCAGGGCGGTCTCGGCGTCGCGCCATTCGGGGTGCATGGTCGGCGGCGCGCCGCCGGCGACGAGGTGCTTGCGCGCCTTCAGGCGCGCCTCGTCCTCGGCATGGACGGCCATGCGGCGGACGCCGTTGGCGAGGATCGCGGCGAGCGTCGCGTCGTCCTCGACCAAGAGATCGCCGGTCGAGCTCCCCATGAAGACCTTGACGCCGCAGCAGCCGGGCAGGCGCTCCAGCGTCCGCAGATGCTCGGCGTTGGCGGCGCTGCCGCCCATGAAGAAGGCATGGTCGACATGGGCGCGGCCGCCCGCCCGCTTGAGCTTCTCGGCCAGGTCCGCCGCGGTCAGCGTCAGCGGCTTGGTGTTCGGCATCTCGAAGATCGTGGTGACGCCGCCCATGGCGGCGGCCGCGGTGCCGGTCGCCAGATCCTCCTTGTGCTCGGCCCCCGGTTCGCGGAAATGGACCTGGGTGTCGATGATCCCCGGCAGCACGGTCAGCCCGCGCGCGTCGATGCGGCGGGCGGCCGCCGCCGTCGCCAGCCCGCCGATGGCGGCGATGCGGCCGTCGAGGATGCCGACGTCGCTCTCGAGCAGGCCCATCGGGGTGAAGACCTGGCCTCCGGTGACGACGAGATCGAAGGGCTGCGGCATGGGGGGCCTCCGGCAGGTGGGGGTCAGGCGGCGAGTGCGGCCAGCGTGTCGTCGGTGACGGGCCGGCCCAGCATATGGCGGCCGAACCACAGGGCATAGAAGAGGAGCGTCCAGGCGGCGAAGCCGGCGCGCTTGCCGTCGGCGCGGAAGAGGGCGGCGACGGTGGATGGCTCGGCGATCGGGGCGATGGCGGGATGCGCCGCCACCAGCGGCCCCAGCCGGTCGCCCCGGGCCCGCATCCATTCCGCCACCGGCACGGTGAAGCCCTGCTTGGCGGCGAACGCGTCGGCGGCGGGGAGCGCGCCCGCGAGCCAGCGCCGCAGCAGGTACTTGCCGCGCCCGTCGCGGATCTTGAGGCGGTCCGGCAGGGCGAAGGCGAGGCCGCCCAGCACCGGATCGACGAAGGGCGTGCGCCCCTCGACCGCGTTCGCCATCAGGCAGCGGTCGAGCTTGGTCAGGAGGTCGTTGGGCAGCCAGTCGGCGCAGTCGGCCGCCTGCGCCGCCTGCAGCCGGGTGCGGCCGGGGGTGGCGGCGGCGGCCTCGGCGGCGGCGATGCCGTCGCGCCAGCCGGCGGCGACCCCTTCGCGCAGCAGGCCCAGCCCGTCGAACGTGCCGCGGCCGCGCGGCCGCCGGCCGCCCAGCCACCAGGGCCTGCGGGCGGCACGGTAGCGGCCATAGCCGGCGAAGGTCTCGTCGCCGCCCTCGCCCGACAGCACGACCTTCAGCTCCTGCCCGGCCACCTGGGCCAGCTTGAAGGTCGGCAGCGCGGCATAGTCGGCGGCGGGGTCGTCCATGGCGGCGGCGACGGCGGGCAGCAGGCGCCAGAAATCGGCCTCCGCGAAATCGACCTCGACATGCTCGGCGCCGACGGCGGCGGCCAGCCGGCGCGCGGCGGCGCGCTCGTCGGCCGCACCCGTGCCGCCGAAGCCGGCGGTGAAGGCGCGCACCGGCCGCTCGGCCAGCCGCGTCATCATCGCCAGCACGGCCGCCGAATCGATCCCGCCCGAGAGAAAGAGGCCGTAGGGCACGTCGGAGCGTTGGTGGAGGCGCACGCTCTCCTCCAGCGCGGCGTCGAGCCGGGCGAGGGCGTCGGCCTCGGCCATCGGCACCGGCACGCCCTCGGGCAGGGCGGCCAAGCGCCGGCGCTCGACGATGCGGCCGGCTTCGACCGCGACCGTCTCCCCCGGCAGCAGGCGACGGATGCCGCGGAAGACGGTGCGGGCGCCGGTGGTGAACTGGAGCTGCAGCAGCTCGGCGCGGGCGCCCTCGTCCAGCTCCGCCACCACCAGCCCGGCCGCCACCAGCGCCTGCGGCTCCGACGCGAAGGCGAAGCCCCGGGCGGTCTCGGCATAGTAGAGCGGCTTGATGCCGAACGGGTCGCGCGACAGGACGAGGCGGCCGGCGTCGGGATCGTGGATCGCGATCGCGTACATGCCGCGCAGGTGGCGGGCATAGTCGAGCCCGTGGCGGCGATAGAGGTGGAGCGGCGGCTCGCAGTCCGACCCGCCCTGGAACCGCACCCCGTCGAGCGCGGCGCGCAGCTCGATGTAGTTGTAGATCTCGCCGTTGGCGGCGAGCGCGGCACCGCCCGCGTCCCGGCCCCGTTCCAGGATCGGCTGGTCGCCGGTCACGAGGTCGATGATGGCGAGCCGGTTCTGGACGAGGCCGACTCCGCCCGCGACATGGCGGCCCTCGCCGTCCGGGCCGCGATGGGCGAGTGCCGCCAGCAGGGCGTCGAGCATGGCGGCCGGCGGCGGCCGGCCGTCCAGCGTCATCAGGCCGGCGATGCCGCACATCAGCGGGCGATCCGGCGGAAGAAGTCGAGATACTGCCCGACCACCGCCGCCTCGGAGAACTGGCGGTCGAGCGCCCGGCGCCCGGCGGCGCCGAGGCGGGCGGCGAGGGCGGCGTCGCCCAGCACCCGGGCGACGGCGGCGGCGAGGGCTGCCGGGTCCTCCTGCGGCACCAGCAGGCCGGTCTCGCCATCGGCGATCAGCCCCTCGGGGCCGGGCGAGCGGACGGCGACCACCGGCCGGCGCTGCGCCCAGGCTTCGAGCACGATGTTGCCGAGCGGCTCGTGGCGGGAGGAGCAGACGAAGACGTCGGCGGCGGCATGGAGCGCCGGCATGTCGTCGCGCCAGCCGAGGAAGCGAACCCGGGCGCCGACGCCGAGCGCCGCCGCGTGCGTCTCCAGCGCGCCCCTCTCCGGCCCTTCGCCGGCCAGCCACAGCACGGCGTCGGGCAGCCGGGCCAGCGCCGCCAGCGCCGTGTCGAAGCCCTTGTTGCGATGCAGGCGCCCGGCCGCCAGCAGCAGCGGCGCGCCCGCCGGCGTCGCGAAGGCGGCGCGGTCGGCGGGTGCCGCCGGCCGGTCCTCGACGAAGTTCGGCAGATAGTGGGCGCGCTCGGCCGGCCAGCCCTGGCGGACGATGTGGGCGACGATGTCGGGCGTGTTGCCGACGAGGTGGTGGCAGTGGCGGTAGTATTTCAGGTCGTAGTAGCCGCCCATGCGCGCGGCATGGACCCACGGGCCGCGCGGCATCATCCGGGTGGCGCGGTTCATCCAGGTCAGCACCACGCCGGGCCGCCACTCCGCCGCCAGCCGCCTGAGGGCGGGGCGCGTGCGGAAGTCGAACCAGCCGCCGAATTCGAGCTCGACCGGCTCCACCCCCTCTGCCCGCAGCGCCGCCGCGCGCGCCGGGTTGCGCCGGATGGCGACCCGCTGCGCCACCCCGGCACGGTGCAACCCACCCGCCAGCCGCACGAAGAAATTCTCCGCCCCGCCCTGGACGGCGCCCGCCATGGCCTGGAAGAGGCGCGGGGGCGCCGCGGTGCTCACTCGTCCTCCAGCGTCGCCTTGAGGTGCGACAGCAGCGGGTAGAGCGCGGCGCAGATGGCGATGGCGAGGCCGTAGCCGCCCTCGCGATAGCCCTTGCGGCCGACATAGCAGTGCCAGAAGCGGGTGACGACGCGGCGCAGGTTGGTCGAGAGCCGGCCAGGGTCGCCCGCCTCGCGCAGGTCGGCGGCGCGCAGGCTGGTATAGCGGTCGAGCCGCTGCAGCATGTCCGAGAGGTTGCGGTCGACCAGGTGCTCGACCGGGTTCTCGAGGCGCGGGCCCTTGTGCGGGTCGAGCGTCAGGCGCGGGTGGACGCGCTGCGGCCCCCACACCTTGGCGCCCTTGCGGAAGAGGCCGGGATAGGCCGGCTTGCCGAACGACCCGCCCCAGCCGTGGCGGATGAGGTGGCCGCCGACATAATTGTCGACCGGCAGCTCGTGCCAGGCGAAGGGCGAGACCGCGATGACGTAGCGCAGCTCGGCGGCGAGCTCGGCGGTGATGCGCTCGTCGGCATCGACCTCGACGATCCACGGGCCGGTGCAGGCGTCGATGCCGGCATTGCGGCGCTGGCCCTCGCGCTCCCAGGCGCCTTCCAGGACATGGGCGCCGAACTGCCGGGCGATGGCGGCGGATTGGTCGGTGGTGCGGTCGAGCACGACGACGATCTCGTCGGCGAAGGCGAGGCGGGCGAGGCAGTCGGCGAGCTGGGCCGCCTCGTTGCGGGCGACGACGAGGGCGGTGATCGCGGTCATGCGGCCCGCCCGATCCGGGCGAGGAGGCGGCGGGCGCCGTCCTCGGCCGCCGCGACCGTGAGCCCGTCCATCAGGGTGCCGGTGGTGCGGTGGTCGAAGCCGGGGCCGCCGGTCAGCTCGGCATGGCTCTCGGGCGTGCGGACGAAGGCGGCGCGCTCGCCCCAGGGGGCGTAGTGGCGCTCGTCGGACGGGCCGAAGAGGCCCAGCGTCGGCGCGCCGACGGCGGCCGCGACATGCATCAGGCCGGTGTCGTTGCCGACGAAGAGGGCGGCCCGTTCGAGGCAGGCGGCCGCCTCCGGCAGCGACAGGCCGACGAGGTCGAGGCGCGCGTCGGCGGGCAGGGCGTCGAGGACCGGCTGCGCCCGCGGGCGCTCCGCTTCGGCCGCCAGCACCGCGACGGCGGCGCCGGCGAGCGGGCCGCCGGCCGCGACGAGGCGGCGCGCGAGTTCCGCGAAGCGGTCGCCGCGCCATTCCTTGCCGGCCCAGTTGGCGGTCGGGCCGATCGCCAGCACCGGGCGCCCGTCGGGGGGCAGGGATTCGGGCAGGAGCGCCGCGGCGCGGGCGCGGTCGGCCGCGCCCAGCCACAGGCGCGGGGCCGGCGGCGGCTGGAAGCCGAAGGCGGCGCCGAGCTCGACGACGCGGTGGCGGTCGTCGTCGGTGCGCCAGCGCCGCCGCACGAAGCGGCGGCGGGCGACCAGGAACCAGGAGATGGCCGAGCCGCGCAGGTCGACGATGGCGTCCCAGCGCCGGCCGGTCGCGGCGCGCCACAGCTCCAGCCAGTGGCCGCCGCGCGGGCGCTTGGCCATGGCGTGGACCCGTTCCAGCCGCGGCAGGCCGAGGAAGAGGGGGGCGGCGGCCGGCCCGCAGGCGACCGTCACCGGGGCCGCCGGCAGCATCTCCATGAAGCGGTCGAGCAGCCCGGTCGAGAGCACCGCGTCCCCGATCCTGGTCGAAGTGATGAAGAGGAGGCCGGCCATTGCAGGGCCGGCTTATACGCCGAGCCGGGCCGCCGCCACCAGTGCCGGGGCCGCCCAGGCTTGCCGAAGGCGCCGGCAAGACCAACTATTTCGATCAGATATCCGCGATTCGACCCCGGGTGATGCCCCATGAACGCGCTTCGCTTCACCGTATTGGAGGGGCGGTCGGTCCTCACCGTGGCCGGCCCCGACCGGCGCAGCTTCCTGCAGGGACTGGTCTCGAACGACGTCGAGCGGGCGGCGCCGGACCGGGCCATCCATGCCGCCTTCCTGACGCCCCAGGGGCGGTTCCTGCACGACCTCTTCATCGTCGAGCTCGGCGACACGCTGCTGCTCGACATCGAGGCGGGCCGGCGCGCCGATCTCCTGAAGCGGCTTTCCATGTACCGGCTGCGCTCCAAGGTGACGCTGGGCGACGGCGGCGAGGACTGGACGGTGCTCGCGCTCTTCGGCCCCGGCGCCGGCCATCCCTTCGGCCTGCCGGAGGAGGCGGGGGCGGCGGTCGCGGCCGCGGGCGGCGTCGCCTATGTCGATCCGCGGCTGGCGGCGCTCGGCCTGCGCGCCGTGCTGCCGCGCGGCGAGGCCGAGAAGGCGGCCCAGGCCCGCGGCTTCGCCGAGGCGCCGTTCGCCGACTACGACCGGCTGCGCCTTGCCCAGGGCGTGCCCGACGGCAGCCGCGACCTGCCGGTCGAGAAGGCGATCCTGCTCGAGGCCGGGTTCGACGAGCTCAACGGCGTCGACTGGCAGAAGGGCTGCTACATGGGCCAGGAACTGACCGCCCGCACCAAGTATCGCGGCCTCGTCCGCAAGCGCCTGATGCCGGTCGCGATCGAGGGCCCCGTCCCGGAGCCCGGCACGCCGCTCACCTTCGACGGCAAGGACGCGGGCGAGATGCGCTCCGGCCGCGACGGGCTGGGCCTCGCGCTCGTCCGCCTGGAAGCCGCCGAAGCCGCCGCCGCCGCGGGCCGCCCGCTCGAGGCCGGCCCGGCGAAGCTGGTCCCGCACCGGCCGGACTGGGCGCGGTTCTGAGCGCCGACGGCCGGGACCACCCCGTACCGATCGGGACGGTTTCGCGTTCGGCGGGTGCGTGGAAGCCCCGATCTTCCCGATCGGGATGCAGCTCAGGATCGAAAACGCTCGCCAGTTCGGCGCGGCCGTAGCCGCGGCCCGCAAGGCCCTTGGCCTGACGCAGCGGGAACTGGCGCTCGCCATCGCCAGCGGCGAGCGCTTCATCGTCGAGTTGGAGGCGGGGAAACCTACCGCCCAACCGGGCAAGGCGCTCGCTGCCGCCCATGCCGTGGGGCTGCGCCTGACGGCGAGCGGCAGGGCGCTGGGATGAGCATTGCCTGCCCGTGCATCGCGGCGACCGGCCGGTCGCAACGATCATCGAGAGGCGAGCGACCGAAGTTCGGCGCCCATGCTCGCGGGCGCGGCGACCCGGAGCCCGGCGACGGCGAGGACGGCCTCCCGACCCTCGGGGGCAAGCGCCCACTCGCGGCCGCGGTAGCCGAGATCGCTCCCCCACGGTCGGGTTCCCAGCCGTGGGGGCGGCGGAATCCTCAGGCCGTGCTCGCCACCCGGTCGCCGTGCAGCACCGCCTGGGCGGCGGCGAGGCGGGCGATGGGGACGCGGTAGGGGGAGCAGGAGACGTAGTCGAGGCCGACGGTCTCGCAGAAGCGGATCGAGGCGGGGTCGCCGCCATGCTCGCCGCAGATGCCGAGCTTGAGGCCCTCGCGGGCCTTGCGCCCGCGCTCGGCGGCGATCGCCACCAGTTCGCCGACGCCCTCGATGTCGAGGGTGACGAAGGGGTCGTGCTCGAGGATGCCCTGGCGCTCGTAGGCCGGCAGGAAGTTGCCGGCATCGTCGCGCGACAGGCCGAAGGTGGTCTGGGTCAGGTCGTTGGTGCCGAAGCTGAAGAACTCGGCCGTGCCGGCGATGTCGCCCGCCTTGAGGGCGGCGCGCGGCAGCTCGATCATGGTGCCGACGAGATAGCGGATCGGCCGGCCGGCCGCCGCCTGGACCTCGCCCGCCACCCGGTCGATCACCGCCTTCAGGATGTCGAGCTCCTTCCGGGTCGCGATCAGCGGCACCATGATCTCGGGCTCGACCGCCTCCCCGCCCTCGCCCGCGACCTCGGCCGCCGCCTCGAAGATGGCGCGCGCCTGCATCTCGTAGATCTCGGGGTAGGTGATGCCGAGGCGGCAGCCGCGATGGCCCAGCATCGGGTTCGATTCGTGGAGCTGGGCGGCGCGCTGGCGCACCTGCTCGGCGCCGGTGCCGATGGCGGCGGCGAGCTCGGCCATCTCGGCGTCGGTGTGCGGCAGGAACTCGTGCAGCGGCGGATCGAGCAGGCGGATCGTCACCGGCAGGCCGCGCATGATGCGGAAGAGCTCGGCGAAGTCCTGGCGCTGCATCGGCAGGAGCTTGGCGAGCGCCCGGCGGCGGCCGTCGGCGTCGTTGGCCAGGATCGTCTCGCGCATGGCGACGATGCGGCCGGCGTCGAAGAACATGTGCTCGGTGCGGCAGAGGCCGATCCCCTCGGCGCCGAACTTGCGCGCGGTGCGGGCGTCGGCCGGGGTCTCGGCGTTGGTCCGCACCTTCATGCGGCGGATGCCGTCCGCCCATTCCATCAGCCGCGCGAAGTCGCCCGAGAGCTGCGGCTCGACCGTCGGCACCCGGCCCAGCATGACCTCGCCGCTGGCGCCGTCGATGGTGATGCGGTCGCCGGCCTGGACGACGGTGTCGCGCACCGTCATCGTCCGCGCCCGGTAGTCGATGCGCAACTCGCCCGCGCCGGCGACGCAGGGCCGGCCCATGCCGCGGGCGACGACGGCGGCGTGGCTGGTCATGCCGCCGCGCGTCGTCAGGATGCCGCGGGCGGAATGCATGCCCTGGATGTCCTCGGGGCTGGTCTCGATGCGGCAGAGGATGACGTCCTCGCCGCGCTGGGCGCGGGTCTCGGCCTCCTCGGCGCTGAAGACGACGGTGCCCGACGCGGCGCCGGGGGAGGCGGGCAGGCCCTTGGCCAGCACCTTGCGCTCCGCCTTGGGGTCGAGCGTCGGGTGGAGGAGCTGGTCGAGCGAGGCGGCGTCGATGCGGCCGACCGCGGTCCTCGGGTCGATCAGGCCCTCGTCGGCCATGGCGACGGCGATGCGGAGCGCGGCGGCCGCGGTGCGCTTGCCGTTGCGCGTCTGCAGCATCCACAGCTTGCCCTGCTGGACCGTGAACTCGATGTCCTGCATGTCGCGGTAGTGCCTCTCCAGCACGCCGCGGATGCGGTCGAGCTCGGCGAACACCGTCGGCATCACCTCCTCCATGGCAGGGAGGGTGGAGCCGTTCCGGACCTTGCCGGCGATCGTCAGGTGCTGGGGCGTGCGGATGCCGGCGACCACGTCCTCGCCCTGCGCGTTGACGAGATATTCGCCGTAGAAGGCGTTCTCGCCGGTCGAGGGATCGCGGGTGAAGGCGACGCCGGTGGCGCAGTCGTCGCCCATGTTGCCGAACACCATCGCCTGGACGTTGACGGCGGTGCCCCAGCTTTCAGGGATGTCGTGCAACCGGCGGTAGGTGATGGCGCGCTGGTTCATCCAGCTGCCGAAGACGGCGCCGATCGATCCCCAGAGCTGCTCGACCGGGTCCTGCGGGAACGGCCGGCCGTGGATCTCCTCGACCTTGGCCTTGTAGTCGGCGACGACGGCCTTCCAGTGCTCGGCCGAGAGTTCGGTGTCGAGATGGAGCCCGAGATCGAGCTTGTGGCTCTCCAGGATCTCCTCGAAATGGTGGTGGTCGACGTCGAGGACGACGTTGCCGAACATCTGGATGAAACGGCGATAGCTGTCATAGGCGAAGCGGGGGTCGCCGCTGCGCCGCGCCAGCCCCTCGACGGTCACGTCGTTGAGGCCGAGGTTGAGGACGGTGTCCATCATCCCCGGCATCGACGCGCGGGCGCCCGAGCGGACCGAAACCAGCAGCGGGTTCTCCGCATCGCCGAAGCGCATCCCGACCAGCGCCTCGATCCCGGCCAGCGCCGCGGCGACCTGGTCGCGCAGTTCGGCCGGGTACTGGCGGTCATGGTCGTAGAACCAGGTGCAGACCTCGGTCGTGATGGT
>NZ_JAYSFE010000148.1:0-10371 GCF_041913585.1 Allostella sp. | reverse complement strand
TCACGAAGAAGGACATGAAGCCGAGCTTGACGCCGTGCTTCTTCTCGAAGGCGTCGCGATGGCGCTCGCGCACGGCGATCACCCGCGACATGTCGACCTCGTTGAAGGTCGTCAGGATGGCGGCCGTGTTCTGCGCGTCCTTGAGGCGCTCGGCGATGCGCCGGCGCAGGCGCGACATGCGCACGCGCTCCTCGCGCGGGCCCGCCTCGCGGCGCGGCGCGGGCGCGGCGGCAGGCGCCACGCTCGGGGCCGGGGCGGCGGGCGCGGCCGCCGGCTTCGCCTCGACGAAGTTGACCACGTCCTCCTTGGTGACGCGGCCACCCTTGCCGGTGGCGGCGATGGTGCCCGCCTCCAGGCCCTGGTCGGCGATCATCTTGCGCGCCGCCGGCGAGGCCGCGACCTCGGCCTTGGCGGCCGCGACGGGCGCGGCGGCGGCCGGCTTCGCCGCCTCGGCCCTGGCCGGCGCGGGCTTGGCCGGCGAGCCCGCCGCGTCGATCGTGCCGAGGAGGGCGCCGACCTCGACCGTCGCCCCCTCCGGCTGCACGATCTCGGTCAGCACGCCGGCCGCCGAGGCGTTGACCTCGAGCGTCACCTTGTCGGTCTCGAGCTCGACCAGCGGCTCGTCCTGCTTCACGGCCTCGCCCGCCTTCTTCAGCCAGCGCGCCACCGTGGCTTCGGTCACCGATTCGCCGAGCGCGGGGACTTTGATTTCGGTCGCCATGGTCGTCCTTTGCTCCGTGCGGTCCGCTCGTCAGATGGTGAGGGCCGCGGTGACGAGTTCGTCCTGCTCCGCGTTGTGCCGGCGCAGGAGGCCGGTCGCGGTCGAGGCCGAATCCGCCCGGCCGACATAGGTCGGGCGCTTCGCCTTGCCGCCGACGGCCGCCAGGACCTCCTCGATGCGGCGGTCGACGAAGTGCCAGGCGCCCATGTTGCGCGGCTCCTCCTGGCACCACACCACCTCGGCCTTCGGGAACCGCTTCAGCTCGAGGGCCAGCGTCTCGTCGGGGAAGGGGTAGAGCTGCTCGACGCGCAGGAGATAGACGTCGTCGATCCCCTTCGCCTCGCGCGCCTCGAGCAGGTCGTAATAGACCTTGCCGCTGCACAGCACGACGCGCCGGATCTTGCCGTCGGCGACCAGCTTCTTCGACTGGCCGAGGTCGGCATCGTCCCACAGCACGCGGTGGAACGAGCTGCCGGGCCCGAACTCGGACAGCTTCGAGACCGCCCGCTTGTGCCGCAGCAGCGACTTCGGCGTCATGATGACGAGCGGCTTGCGGAAGCTGCGGCGCATCTGGCGCCGGAGCGCGTGGAAGTAGTTGGCCGGGGTCGTCAGGTTCGTGACCTGCATGTTGTCCTCGGCGCAGAGCTGGAGGTAGCGCTCGAGCCGGGCCGAGGAATGCTCGGGCCCCTGCCCCTCGTAGCCGTGCGGCAGCAGCATGACGAGGCCCGACATGCGCAGCCACTTGCTCTCGCCCGAGCAGATGAACTGGTCGATGATGACCTGCGCGCCGTTGGCGAAGTCGCCGAACTGCGCCTCCCACAGGACCAGTCCCTGCGGGTCGGCCAGCGTGAAGCCATACTCGAAGCCGAGCACCGCCTCCTCCGAGAGGGGGCTGTCCCAGACCTCGAACGACGCCTGCGCCGGCGCGACGTTCGACAGCGGCACGTAGCGCGTCTCGTTCTTCTGGTCGACCAGCACCGCGTGGCGCTGCGAGAAGGTGCCGCGGCCGACATCCTGGCCGGACAGGCGCACGGGCGTGCCCTCGGCGCACAGCGTGCCGAAGGCGAGTGCCTCGCCGGTCGCCCAGTCGATGCCCTCGCCGGTCTCCAGCATCTTCTTCTTGGCGTCGAGCTGGCGGGCGATCTTGCGGTTGAGGTCGAAGCCCTCCGGCACCGCGGTCAGGGCCGCCCCGACCCGGCGCAGCAGGTCCTCGGCGACCGCGGTCTCGCCGCGCCGGTCGTCCGGGGTGGCGGTGCCGAGGCCGGTCCAGGCGCCTTCCAGCCAGTCGGCCTTGTTCGGCTTGTAGCTCTTGGCGGCGTCGAACTCCGCGTCGAGCATGGTCATGAAGCGGTCGACCATGCCCTCCGCCTCGCCGTCCCGGAGCACGCCCTCGCGCGCCAGCCGCTCGGCATAGATCTGCCGGGTGGTCGGCAGGCGCCCGATCTGGCGATACATGGCGGGCTGGGTGAAGGCGGGCTCGTCGCTCTCGTTGTGGCCGTGCCGGCGGTAGCAGACCATGTCGATGACGACGTCGCGCTTGAAGCGCTGGCGGAACTCGGTGGCGACGCGGGCGACGTGGACCACCGCCTCCGGATCGTCGCCGTTGACGTGGAAGATCGGCGCCCCGACCATCTTCGCGACATCGGTGCAGTAGGGGCCCGACCGGGCGTAGGCCGGCGCCGTGGTGAAGCCGATCTGGTTGTTGACGACGACGTTGATGGTGCCGCCGGTGCGATAGCCGCGCAGTTCGGACAGCATCAGCGTCTCGGCGACCACGCCCTGGCCGGCGAACGCCGCGTCGCCGTGCATCAGCAGGCCGACGACCTGGTTCTTCTCGACGTCGCCGCGCTGGCGCTGCTTGGCCCGCACCTTGCCGAGCGTCACCGGGTTGACCGCCTCGAGATGGGAGGGGTTGGCCGAGAGCGACAGGTGGACGACGTTGCCGTCGAACTCGCGGTCGGCCGAGGTGCCCATGTGGTACTTGACGTCGCCCGAGCCCTGGACGTCGTCGGGATTGGCCGAGTTGCCCTGGAATTCCGAGAAGATGGCCGAGAACGGCTTGCCCATGAAGTTGGCGAGCACGTTGAGGCGGCCGCGGTGCGGCATGCCGAGGACCAGTTCGCGGACGCCGAGCTGGCCGCCGCGCTTGACGATCTGCTCCAGCGCCGGGATCAGGCTTTCGCCGCCCTCCAGGCCGAACCGCTTGGTGCCGGTGTAGCGCCGGTCGGAGAAGCGCTCGAAGGTCTCGGCGGCGGTCAGCCGCTCCAGGATCGCGCGCTTGCCTTCGACCGTGAAGTCGGTGTGGTTGCGCTCGCCCTCGATGCGCTCCTGGATCCAGATCCGCTGCTCCGGGTCCGAGATGTGCATGAACTCGACGCCGATGCTCTGGCAGTAGGTGTCCTGCAGGAGCTGCACGATCTCGCGCAGCGTCGCCGTCTCGCGGCCGAGCACCCGGTCGATGTAGATCGGCAGGTCGAGATCGTCCTCGTCGAAGCCGTAGCTCGCCGGGTCGAGGTCGGCATGGACCGGGCGCTTCTCGATCCCGAGCGGGTCGAGAGCGGCGATCAGGTGGCCGCGCACGCGATAGGCGCGGATCAGCATCAGGGCCCGGATCGACGCCTGGATCGCCTTGCGCCCGGCATCCTCGCCGGCGGCGATCGGCGGTCGGATGTGCCCGGCGGCGGCCGCCGCCGCGGTCGCCGCGGCGACGCCGTTGACGTGGGCGATGATGCCGCCCGCCCGCGGCGCCCAGGATGCCCCCCGCAATTCCCGGGCGACGGCCGCGCCGTCATCTTGCAGGCCGCGGAAGAACTGGGCCCAGCTCGGTTCGACCGAGGACGGATTCTCCAGGAACCGCTCGTACAGCTCGGCGATGAACGGCGCGTTGGCGCCGCTGAGGAAGGTGCTTTGATGGACGCTCACGGATCGTTGTCTCCAGGTGCCGGCCGGGGGGTGCCGGCAGGGCTCAACCTTTCAGGACCTTCAACATGGTGGTTCCGAGGGCTGCCGGGGAGTCCGCGACGGTGATGCCGGCCGACCGCATGGCCTCCATCTTGTCTCCGGCGCCACCCTTGCCGCCGGAGATGATCGCCCCGGCATGGCCCATGCGCCGGCCGGGCGGCGCGGTCACGCCGGCGATGAAGCCGACGACCGGCTTCTTGACCCGCGACGACTTCAGCAGCGCCGCGCCGTCCTCCTCGGCCGAGCCGCCGATCTCGCCGATCATGATGATCGCCTCGGTCTCGTCGTCGGCCAGGAACATCTCCAGGACCTCGACGAAGTTGGTGCCGTTGACCGGGTCGCCGCCGATGCCGACGCAGGTCGACTGGCCGAGGCCGGCCGCCGTCGTCTGCGCCACCGCCTCGTAGGTCAGCGTGCCCGACCGCGAGACGATGCCGACCTTGCCGCGCAGGTGGATATGCCCCGGCATGATGCCGATCTTGCATTCGTCGGGGGTGATGACGCCGGGGCAGTTCGGCCCGATGAGGCGGGTGCCGGAGCCGCTGAGCCCGCGCTTCACCCGCACCATGTCGATGACCGGGATGCCCTCGGTGATGCAGATGACGAGCGGCAGGCCGGCGTCGGCCGCCTCCAGGATGGCGTCGGCCGCGAACGGCGGCGGCACGTAGATGACGGAGGCGTTGGCGCCGGTCTCGGCGACCGCCGCGGCCACCGTGTCGAAGACCGGCAGGTCGAGGTGGCGGCTACCGCCCTTGCCCGGCGTGACGCCGCCGACCATCTTCGTGCCGTAGGCGATCGCCTGCTCGGAATGGAAGGTCCCCTGGGCGCCGGTGAAGCCCTGGCAGATGACCTTGGTGGCGGAATTGACCAGGATCGACATCAGGCCGCCTCCTTCACCGCTTTGACGATCTTTTCCGCGGCATCGGCGAGATTGTCCGCCGAGGTGATCGCGAGACCGGACTGCTTCAGGATCTTCTTGCCGAGGTCGACGTTCGTCCCCTCGAGCCGGACCACGAGAGGGACGTGCAGGCTGACCTCCCGGGCCGCCGCCACCACGCCCTCGGCGATGACGTCGCAGCGCATGATGCCGCCGAAGATGTTGACGAGGATGCCCTCGACGTTGGCATCCGACAGGATCAGCTTGAAGGCGGTGGTGACGCGCTCCTTGGTGGCGCCGCCGCCGACGTCGAGGAAGTTGGCCGGCATCCCGCCATAGAGCTTGATGATGTCCATGGTCGCCATGGCGAGGCCGGCGCCGTTGACCATGCAGCCGATGTTGCCGTCGAGCTTGACGTAGTTGAGGCCGTGCTTGCCGGCCTCGAGCTCGTAGGGGTCCTCCTCGTCCTCGTCGCGCAGCGCCTCGACCTCCTTCTGGCGGTAGAGGGCGTTGTCGTCGAAGTTCATCTTGGCATCGAGGGCGACGAGTTCGCCCGCGCCGGTGACCACGAGGGGATTGACCTCGACGATGCTGGCGTCGAGGGCGACGAAGGCGTCGTAGAGGGCGGAGATGAACTTCACCGCCGCCGAAACCTGCTTGCCCTGCAGCCCGAGCCCGAAGGCGAGCTTGCGGGCGTGGAAGGGCTGGAAGCCGGTCGCCGGGTCGACGGCGACCTTCAGGATCTTCTCGGGCGTGGCCGCCGCCACCTCCTCGATCTCCATCCCGCCCTCGGTCGAGGCCATGACCGTGATGCGCTGGGTGGCGCGGTCGATGAGCAGGCCGAGATAGAGCTCGCGGGCGATGTCGCAGCCTTCCTCGATGTAGACCCGCTTGACCTCGCGGCCTTCCGGCCCGGTCTGGTGGGTCACGAGGTTCATGCCGATCATGCGGCGGGTCTCGGCCCGGACGCCGTCCAGCGACTTCACCACCTTGACGCCGCCGCCCTTGCCGCGGCCGCCGGCGTGGATCTGCGCCTTGACGACCCAGACCGGCCCGCCCAGGGCCTCGGCGGCGCCCGCCGCCTCGTCCTCGGTGTATGCGACCTGGCCCTTCGGCACCGGCACGCCATACTTCTTCAGCAGCGCCTTCGCTTGGTACTCGTGGACGTTCATCGCGGGACCGTTCCGTTCAGTCGAGTGTCGGGCCAATCGAGGATCGGGGAGGACGCGCCGGGCGACCGCCCGGCGGTCGCCCGCAAGCGACATCGCCCCGCCGGAAGCGCGGGGCGATGCGTGGCCGCCACTCTAACAAGTTTCTGTTGCACCGCAACGCGCGGGCGGCGCGCGCCGTCACCCCTGCATCAGCCCGCGCGTGACGTCGATCAGGCCCTTCACGGCGCCGACGGACTTGTCGAACATCGCCTTCTCCTCGGCGGTCAGCGCGATCTCGACCACCTTCTCGACGCCGTCGCCGCCGATGATCACCGGCACGCCGACATAGAGGTCGTTGACGCCGTACTGGCCGGACAGCCAGGCGGCGCAGGGCAGCAGGCGACGCTTGTCCTTGAGGTAGCTCTCGGCCATCTGGATCGCCGAGGAGGCCGGCGCATAGAAGGCCGAGCCGGTCTTGAGCAGGCCGACGATCTCCGCCCCGCCGTCGCGGGTGCGCTGCACGATCTGGTCGATCTTCTCCTGCGTCGACCAGCCCATGCGGACGAGGTCCGGCACCGGGATGCCGGCGACGGCCGAGTAGCGCACCAGCGGGACCATGGTGTCGCCGTGGCCGCCCAGCACGAAGGCCGTCACGTCCTCGACCGAGACCTTGAACTCCTCGGCCAGGAAATAGCGGAAGCGCGCCGAATCCAGCACGCCGGCCATGCCGACGACGCGGTTGTGCGGCAGGCCGCAGGCCTCGCGCAGCACCCACACCATGGCGTCGAGCGGGTTGGTGATGCAGATGACGAAGGCGTTCGGGCAATGCGCCTTGATGCCGGCACCGACCTGGTTCATCACCTTGGTGTTGATGCCGATGAGGTCGTCGCGGCTCATGCCCGGCTTGCGGGCGACGCCGGCCGTGACGATGACGACGTCGGCGCCGGCGATCGCGGAATAGTCCGAGCCGCCGGCGAAGGTGGCGTCGAAGCCCTCGACCGGGCTCGCCTGGGCGATGTCGAGCGCCTTGCCCTGCGGCACGCCGTCGACGACGTCGAAGAGGACGACGTCGCCCAGTTCCTTCAGCCCCGCCAGCAGCGCGAGCGTGCCGCCGATATTGCCGGCGCCGACCAGGGCGATCTTGTTGCGAGCGATCTTTCCGCGAGCCATGAGGGTTCCTCACCAGCGGCTGGAAGGCCCGGCAGGCGGGCCGATTCGTGATGAAAGGGGGCGCCGACAGGGGGGCGGCACCCGGACGGGCGGCTTGTTAGCGCGAATGCCGGGCACCTGCAAGCCGTGCTTGGATCGGCGGCGGCGGCCCCGCCGCCGGGTCAGCCGAGCCAGCCGCGGGGCAGCGGCACGCCCAGCCCGGCCTCGAAGAGCAGGTAGAACCCGACCACCAGTGCTGCCCCCGCCGCCAGGTCGATAGCCGCCCGCCGCGCCGTCCAGACCTCGAACCGGGCGACCAGCATGGCGGCGAAGAAGCCCGCCAGGCTCGCCGCCAGGAACCCGGCGAGCGGAATGGCGCCGACCCAGAGGGCGGCGACCGCCACCAGGGCGAGGCGGCGCCGCGCCGAGCCGCCCTCGGCCGCCCTGCGCACCGACGGCCAGACCAGGATCCGCACGGCCAGCAGGCCGGCGGCGGCGATCATGACGATGGCGATGGTGCGCGGAAAGACCGCAGCGAGATCGCTGAATCCGGCCGCCTCGCGCAGCATCCAGGCCCCGAGCAGCGCCGCCGCGGCGGCGCCGGCGAGCCCGGACCAGTCGCGGGCGGGCGGATGGTCGGCGCGCATTGCTCAAGCCTCCGCCCGGACGCGCCAGAGGCGCGGCGCGAGCACGGGATAGAGCAGCGTCAGGGCGATCACCGCCAGGATGGCGAGCGAGATCGGGCGGCCGAAGAACATGCCCAGCAGATCCTCCTGGGCGCCGCCGATGAGCCAGCCCTGCACGAAGCCCTGCTCGCAGATCCCGCCCAGGACCACGCCGAGCACGATCGGAGCGGCGGCGAAGCCGGCCCGGCCGAGCAGCCACCCGGCCACGCCCAGCACCAGCATGACGACGACGTCGTCCTGGCTGCCCTGGATCGCGTAGGTCCCGAGGATCGTCATCAGCAGGATCGTCGGCGCGAGCAGCGTCTTCGGCACGGCGATGATCGAGCGGTAGGCATAGCGGCCGAGGAGGAGGCCGAGCGGCAGCATCAGCAGGGTCGAGACCAGGAGGCCGGCCATGAAGGTGTAGACGATGGCGCTCTGCTCCTGGAACAGGTTGGGGCCGGTGCGCACGCCATGGACGAGGAGGGCCCCGAGGATGATCGCGTCCGGCGGCGTTCCCGGGATACCCAGCACCAGCGTCGGAATGAAGCCGCCGCCGACCGTGGCGTTGTTCGCCGACTCGCAGGCCAGCACCCCCTGCGGCGCGCCCTTGCCGAACCGCTCGGGCCGGGGCGACGAGCGGCGCGCCTCGGCATAGGCGATGAGGGCGGCGACCGCGCCACCGGCCGCCGGGAGCGCGCCGACGAAGGTGCCGATGGCGGAACTGCGCGCGAGGTTCCAGCCGCCGCGCCGCACCTCGGCCAGCGCTTCCGCCATGCGGTAGCCGCGGCCGCTTTCCGCCATCTCCATGTGCGCGCCGGGATGGGCGACGAGGTCGACGACGACGGGGATGCAGAAGAGGCCGATCAGCGCCGCCACGACGTTGACGCCGCCCAGGAGGCCGGCCACGCCGAAGGTGAAGCGGACGTCGCCGCCGACGACGGCGGTGCCGACCATGGCGATCGACAGGCCGACGCAGCCGCCGATCAGCCCCTTGAGCAGGCTGCCTTCGGACAAGGACGCGATCAGCGTCAGCCCGAGGACGGCAAGCCAGAAATACTCGACCGGCCCGAAGGCGAGCGCGACCTCGGCGAGCGGCGGCGCCAGGGCGAAGAGCGCCAGCGCGCCGACCAGCCCGCCAATCACCGAGGCGAGGTTGGCGAGCGTCAGGGCGAGGTCGGCGTCGCCCCGGCGCGCCATCGGATAGCCGTCGAAGGTGGTGGCGATCGCCGACGGCGTGCCGGGCGTGTTGATGAGGATCGCCGAGTAGCAGCCGCCGTAGATCGCGCCCGTGTAGATGGCGCCGAGCGCGATCATCGCCGATGCCGGTTCCATGGCGAAGGTGAGCGGCGTCAGGACAGCGACGGCCATCGTCGCCGTCAGCCCCGGCAGCGCCCCGATGATCGTGCCGGCGACGATGCCGCCGACCGCCAGCAGCAGGTTGAGCGGCGTGAAGGCCGCCAGCAGGTCGGACAGCATCGCCGCCGCCGCGCCGCCCGCCCCTACTTCACTAGCCCGAGCAGCTTTCCGACCTCGGCATAGCGGCGCGTCTGCTCGGCCATGAAGGCCGGCAGCCGGTCATGGCCGATGTCGAGCGGGACATAGCCGCCGTCGATCATCTTCTGGCGGAATTCCGGATCGGCGTTGATGCGCTGGAAGCGTTCGGAAAGCTGGCGGCGGACGGCGTCCGGCGTCGCCGCGGGCACCGCGACGCCGCGCATGGCGCCGTCCACGAGGTCGATCCCCTTCTCCCGGAAGGTCGGCACATCGGGGAACTGCGGATGCCGCGCCTCCATCGCCACCGCCAGCAGGCGCACCTTGCCCTTCTGCTCGACGCCGACCGTCGTGAAGTTCCACAAGGCCGCCACCTGCTTGCCGAGAAGCGCGGTGACGGTGGCGCCCGTTCCGGTGAAGGGGACGTAGGTCGTACGGATGCCGACCGCCTGGTCGAACGTCTGCTGGGCGACCTGGTTGGCGGAATGGGTGCCGGTGCCGGCGACCGTGATCGCGCCCGGCTTCGCCTTGGCCGCCGCGACATACTCCTCGACCGAGCGGATCGGGCTGTCGGCGGCGACGACGAGCGCGTGCGGGGTGAGCTGGAAGATGTAGACCGGGTTCACGTCCTCGGTCCGGTAGCCGGCCTTGCCGGACATCGGCTGGAGGAAGATGTGCGGCGTGTTGATGCCCATCACCGTGCCGCCGTCGGCCGGCAGGCCGTTGAGCTGGGCCCAGGCGGCGGCACCGCCGCCGCCGGTCTTGTACTGGATGACGAAGCCGTGGCCGGCGAGGCGCCGGTAGACCGGCTCCTGCAGGCGGGCGGTGACGTCGGACTCGCCGCCCGGATTGAACGGAATGACGTAGGTGAGATCCCGCGCCGGCAGCGTCTGCGCCGCGGCCGCGGCGGCGCCCAACGCAAGGGCGATCAGCGCCGCGGCGGCGCGGCGGATGCGAATGGTCGTCATGGGCAATCCCCTCCGAGTGCGGGCTCCCGCCGTCTGCCGCTGCGGTTCGCCTGTCCGGAAGGCACCCTAGGGAGTTCGCCCCCTCCCTGGCAACCCGCGCCGCCCTATCGCCGCTCGGCGGTCTCGAGATAGTCGGCGGACTGCATCTCCTCGAGCCGGGAGGCGGTGCGCTGGAACTCGAAGGCGCCGTCGCCGGCCGGATAGAGCTGCCCCGGTTCGGCCTCGGCCGAACACAGGAAGCGGACCCGCCGGTCGTAGAGCGCGTCGATCAGGGTGACGAACCGCTTGGCGACGTCGCGCTGGTCGCGCCCCATCTTCGGGACGCCGGAAAGGATGACCGCGTCGAAGGCGTCGGCGATGGCGAGATAGTCCGCCGGGCCGAGCA
>NZ_JAYSFE010000147.1:0-10515 GCF_041913585.1 Allostella sp. | reverse complement strand
TCGAGCGCCGCCTCCGTCCCTTCCTCCTGCAAGTACCACTTCGCCGCAACGCCGGCGTCGACGACGATCACCGGCGATCCCGATCCTCGCGGATCAGATCTTCCGCCGGCGGATAGGCTCCGTTCCCGGCCCCGGGCGGAGCCATCGCGCGAATCCGGTCGAGTTCCTCGAGCCATTCGCGACGGTCGGGCGCCGCCATGGCGGTGATCCCCTCGCGGAGAAACTGGTCCATCGACTTCCCGCTCTCTCGCGCCCGCCGGCGCGGAGCCTCCACAACCGCGTCGTCGAGGTTGCGGACGATCACCTGTCCCATCGGCCTCTCCGTTTCTGCTATCGCAATGATAGCAGAAACGTCCGGCTACACGACCGCCCGCCCGAGCTTCTCGGGCACCGGACCGCCCGTCGCCCAGTCGAGCAGTTCGACCGTGTGGACGACCGGGGTATCGGTGCCGGCGGCGAGCTGGGTCATGCAACCGATGTTGCCGGTGGCGACGACGCCCGGCGCCGTCGCGTCGATGTTGGCGAGCTTGCGGTCGCGCAGGCGGGTCGCGAGTTCGGGCTGGAGCAGGTTGTAGGTTCCGGCGGAGCCGCAGCAGAGATGGCCCTCGGCCGGCTCGGCGACGGCGAAGCCGGCGGCCGCCAGCAGCGCCTTCGGCGCCTCGCGGATGCGCTGGCCGTGCTGCAGCGAGCAGGCGGCGTGGTAGGTGACGCGCAAGGGCGGCACCGGGACCGTGGGTCCGAGACCGAGGTCGGCCATCACCTCCGAGACGTCGCGGGCGAGCGCCGACACCCGGGCCGCGCGCTCGGCCCAGTCGGGGTCGTTGCGCAGCATGAAGCCGTAGTCCTTGACCGTCGTGCCGCAGCCCGACGCGTTGACGACGATGGCGTCGAGCCCCTCCCCCTCGATCTCGCGCATCCAGGCCTCGACATTGGCACGGGCCTGGGCGAGCGCCGGGCGCTCGCGCCCCATGTGGTGGACGAGCGCGCCGCAGCAGCCGGCGCCCTCGGCGACCACCACTTCGCAGCCGTGCCGGGTGAGGAGGCGCACCGTCGCCTCGTTGATCGCCGGGTCGAGCACCTTCTGGGCGCAGCCCTCGAGCAGTACCACCCGGCGCCGCCGCGGCCCCGCGGCCGGAAAGACCCGCGGTCCCTCCCAGGGCGACGGACCGGCCGGGTCCGCCGGCAGAAGGCGGAACAGCGCGCCGAGGCGCCCGGGCAGGCGGCGCCCGACCGGCCGCAGCACCGAGGCGCCGAGCAGCGCCAGCCGGAACGCCGCCGGCCGCGGCAGCACGAAGGCGAGCAGCTGGCGCAAGGCGCGGTCGTGCCACGGCCGCCGCCCCGTCTCCTCGACATGGCGGCGGGCATGATCGACCAGGTGCATGTAGTGGACGCCTGACGGGCAGGTCGTCATGCAGGAGAGGCAGGAGAGGCAGCGGTCGATGTGCGGCACCACGTCTTCGCTCGCCGGCCGCTCGTTCTCCAGCATCTCCTTGATGAGGTAGATGCGCCCGCGCGGACTGTCGCGCTCGTCGCCGAGGAGGACGTAGGTCGGGCAGGTGGCGGTGCAGAAGCCGCAATGCACGCAGGCGCGCAGGATCCGGTCGGCCTCGGCGATGTCGGGATCGCCCAGCTGCGCGATCGAGAAATGGGTCTGCATGGCGACCTTCGGATCCTAGAGGTCCGGCGTCATGCGGCCGGGATTGAGGATGCGCCGCGGGTCGAAGGTGCCCTTCACCCGCTCGGCGATCGCAGCGACCGCCGCGGCCTGGGGGTGAAAGGGCGGCACCACGGCGCGCACCGCTTCGGGTGCCCGCACCAGGGTCGCGTGGCCGCCGGAGGCCACGACCGCCGCGCGGACCGCGGCTTGGCCGGCGTCGCCCGCGGCCGGCACCGCGATCCAGACGAGCCCGCCCGCCCAGTCGAAGAACGTCTCCGCCGGCAGTGCCCGTCCGATCGCGGCCGCCACGGCCGGCCCGTCCGTCGGCGCGACCGACAGCCGCCACAGCGCCGCGTCGATGTCCGGCAGCAGCGCGGCGACGTCGCGGATCTCGGCCCAGAGGCGGGCCGAGCGGCTGGAATGGAGTTCCTCGACGGGGCCGCGCGCGCCGAGCAGGTCGCGCAGCGCCGCACAGCGCACCGCGACCGACGGCCCCGGCCCCTCCACCCGGATCGCGGTGACGGACGCGCCGGCGTCGCGGACGAAATCGACCGCCGATCGGGCCGCCACCGCCGCCGGAAGGTGGGCCGCCGACGCGACCTCGTGCGGGCTGCCGAGCGCCGCCGCCATCGCCGCCGCCGCCGCCGCCGGATCGAGCCCGAACACCAGCACGGTCCGCGCCTTCTCCGGCGCCGGCAGCACCTTGAAGGTGACCGAGTGGAGGACCGCGAGCGTGCCGTGGGACCCCGCCAGCAGCTTGCAGAGGTCGTAGCCGGTGACGTTCTTGACCACCCGGCCGCCGGCCTTGAAGGGCTCGCCGCGGCCGCTGACGGCGCCGGCGCCGAGGAAATGGTCGCGCGCCGCCCCCGCCTTGATGCGGCGCGGGCCGGCGAGGTTGGTCGCCAGCACGCCGCCGATGGTCTGTGCGCCGGCCGGGCCGCCGTAGATTGGACCGTAGTCCGGCGGCTCGAAGGCCAGCATCTGCCCTTGTGCGGCCAGTTCGGCCTCGATCGTCGCGAGCGGCGTGCCGGCGCCGGCCGCCATCACCAGTTCCGCCGGCTCGTAGAGCTGGATGCCGGCGAGGCCGGTGAGGTCGAGGGTGGCGGCCGCCTGCACCGGCCGGCCGAGGCCGCGCTTGCTGCCGCCGCCGACCAGTTCGAGCGGCGTGCCGTCGGCGAGCGCGCCGGCCACCATCTCCGCCAGGCGGGCGGGATCGTCGGGACGCAGTGCCATCAGAAGCGCGGCAGGTCGGGAAAGGGCAGCTTGCCGCCCGAGACGTGCAGCCGGCCGAGCTCGGCACAGCGATGCAGCGTCGGGAAGACCTTGCCGGGATTGAGCAGCCCGTCCGGGTCGAAGGCGCATTTCAGGCGCTGCTGGTGGGCGAGGTCGGTCTCGTCGAACATCGTCCCCATCAGGTCGCGCTTCTCGACGCCGACGCCATGCTCGCCGGTCAGCACGCCGCCGACCTCGACGCAGAGGCGCAGGATGTCGGAGCCGAACGCCTCCGCCCGCTCGAGCTCGCCCGGCCGGTTGGCGTCGTAGAGGATGAGCGGGTGCAGGTTGCCGTCGCCGGCATGGAAGACGTTGGCGACGCGGAGCCCGTACTGCGCCTCCATCTCGCGCATCCGCGACAGCACCAGCGGCAGGCGGTGGCGCGGGATGGTGCCGTCCATGCAGTAATAGTCGGGGCTGATCCGGCCGACCGCCGGGAAGGCCGCCTTGCGCCCGGCCCAGAAGGCCAGCCGCTCGGCCTCGGTCTCGCTGACGCGCAGGGTCACCGAACCGCGCGCGCGGGCGATGGCGGCGACGCGCTCGATCAGGTGGTCGACCTCCGCCGCCGGCCCGTCGAGCTCGACGATCAGCAGCGCCTCGACGTCGCGCGGGTAGCCCGCATGGACGAAATCCTCGGCGGCGTGGATCGCCGGCCGGTCCATCATCTCCATGCCGCCCGGGATGATGCCGGCGGCGATGATGGCGGCGACGCAGTCGCCGGCCGCCTCGCTGGTCGGGAAGCCGATGAGGACGGCGCGCGCCGTCGCCGGCTTCGGCAGGATGCGCACCGTCACCTCGGTGACGACGCCGAGCAGCCCTTCCGACCCGACGACGATGCCGAGCAGGTCATAGCCCTCGGCGTCGAGATGCCGCCCGCCGAGCCGCAGGATCTCGCCGTCGATGGTCACCATCTCGACGCCGAGCACGTTGTTGGTGGTCAGCCCGTATTTCAGGCAATGCACGCCGCCCGAATTCTCGGCGACGTTGCCGCCGATGGTGCAGGCGATCTGGCTCGACGGATCGGGCGCGTAATAGAAGCCGAGATGGGCGACGGCCTGGGAGATGCCGAGATTGGTGACGCCCGGCTGGACCACGGCGCAGCGGTTGTCGGCGTCGATCGCCAGCACCCGGTTGAAGCGGGCCATGCCGAGGAGGACGCCGTCGGCGAGCGGCAGGGCGCCGCCCGACAGGGAGGTGCCGGCGCCGCGCGGTACCACCTTGACGCCGTTGCGGCCGCACCAGCGCAGCACGTCGGCCACCTGCTGCGTCGTCCCCGGCAGGACGACGACGAGCGGCATCTGGCGGTACGCGGTGAGCCCGTCCGATTCGTAGACGCGCATCCCTTCGGCGCGGTCGATCACGCCGTCCGGCACGATCGCGCGCAGCGCGGCCACGATTTCGTGCCGCCGCGCGATCGTCGCGCGGTCGGGCTCGGGCATCAGCATGGACGACCCCTTCCCCGCCTCGTTGTCCGGCCGTCCCGCAGCAGGTCGGGCGGCCCGGCCCTCAAGGTAAAGGCTGGGCGGTCGGGGTCAAGCGCGGGCGGCCGTCCTCGGAATGCCGCCCGCGGGGCGATCAGCCCTGGCGCGCCTTGAAGCGCGGGTTGGTCTTGTTGATGACGTAGACGCGACCCTTGCGCCGGATGACCCGGCAGTTCTTGTCGCGCTTCTTCATCGACTTCAGCGAATTGACGACCTTCATCGGGCACCCTCGAGGCCCGCGCGAGGATCGGCGGGCGAAAATGAGCGGCGGACCATAGTGACCGGGTCCGCCCAAGTCAACGATCGGCGGCCCGCGTCGAAGATCCCGGCGCGGGCGGTGGCGAAGCCGGTCTTTAGCGACTAGATAGCGGTATGTCGATTCCTCCGATCGGGCCGTCTCGCCGGCCCCTCCGCTGGGGGGCCGTGGCGGCCGTCCTGGCGGCTCTCCTCGCCGCGTCCGGTCCGGCCGCGGCCCAGCAGCGCGGCCAGCAGCAGGCCCCCGCGGCCGCACAGCCCCAGGCGTTCGGGAGCTGGGTGCGCGCCTGCGAGCGCACCGGCCGCACCGAGACCTGTTCGCTCCGTCAGCTGGTCGCGCCGAAGGAGAACCCGAATCAGCCGATCATGGCCGTCGCCATCGGCCGACTGACGTCCGACCGCAAGATGGCGATGGTCATCAAGCTGCCCACCCAGATCAACCGCGAGGCCGGAATCGGCTTCCGGATCGACGAGGGCCAGGTGATGGCGGTGCCGATCCAGGGCTGCGACGCCGGGTCCTGCACCGCCGCGATCACGCTCGACGACGGCCTGCTGAAGCAGTTGCGCGCCGGCAGCCAGGCGCTCGTCGCGTTCCGCGGCCCGCAGGGTCAGGTGGCGCCGATGCCGCTCTCGCTCGCCGGCCTGACGCGCGGCCTGGCATCGCTCAAGTGACGTTCCGCCGCCCGGGCGCCGCTGCTCTGGTCGCTGCCGCGCTGGTCGCGGCGCTCCTGGCCGCCGGCCCTGCCGCGGCCCAGACGCCGTCGGCCGAACTGCTGACCCGGCTGCTCGGCCCGCTCGCCCCGCAGGGCACGGTCGGGCAGGCCGGCGACTGGGAGATGGCGGTCGCCGACGAGTCCTATCTGCTGGTGAACCGCCGGGCGCCCTACGGCGCCCGCTTCGTGTCGATCGCCGCCCCGGCCGGTCCGCTGACGCTGGCGGCCGAGGTGCGCAGCGAGCCCGCCAATGCCCCGGCCGACGCCCTGGTCGGCGCGGGCCTGCTGTTCGACGTGCAGGGCGCCGGGGCCGCGCGCCGGTTCGCCCTCGTCCTCGTCGAGCGCACCGGCGAGGTCGCGCTCTTCCGCGGCGACCAGACCGGGGTGAAGAAGGTCGAGGGGCGCGCATTGCCGGGCGCCAGCGGCTTCGTGCGCCTCGCAGCCGCCGAATCGGCTGGCCGCATCCGCGTCACCGCCAACGGCGTGCCGATCGCCGAGGTCCCGGCCACCCCGGCGGCCGGCACCCGCATGGGCGTTGCCGCGATCGGGCCGGGACGCTTCGCCTTCCGCAACGTCCGGCTCGGCGCCGATCCGGTCGTGGCGGCGGCCCCTGTCCGCGCCGGCCGGGTCGAGGCCCGATTGCCGGCGGGCTGGCAGGCGGCGGTCGGCGAAACCGGCGACTGGGTCGCCCGAGGCCCCGACGGCGGCCGGATCGTGTGGTGGCCCGTCCGCAGCCAGGCCGCGCTCGCCGGCGCGGCCGCCGGGACCGTCCTGGCCGAACTCGCGCGGCGACAGGATCCGGACCTGGCGGTCGGCCCGGTCGAGACGCGCGCCGGCGGCATCGCCGCCACCCTGCGGCGCGGCGAGCGGACGGTCGGCCGGGCCTGGCTTGCACCGACGCAGGCAGCGGCCGGCGGCACGACCGCCCTCTTCGTCCTGGCCGCGGGCGCGGACTGGACCGCAGGCCGGGCAACCGCGGCAGCCGGCATCCTCGGCTCGCTCCGCCTGGTCGGCGCGCCGCCGTCCGCCGCCGCGAGGGCCCGCACCCATCGCTGGGCCGATCCTGCCGGAGGGTTCACGGCCGAGCTTCCCCAGGGCTGGAGCGTGGCCGGCGGCAGCGGCACGGCGCGCGACGGTGCCGCGTCCTGGACCGTCGCCCTGACGTCGGCGGACGGCGCCTCGCGCGTCTTCCTGGGCGACCCGGAACTGCCGCTCTTCGTGCTGCCGACCGAGCGGCTGAAGGCGGCCGGGATCGCCGAGGGCCAGACCTTCCGGCACGGCGATGGCACTCCGGTCCTGGTCGCCCGGCTGATGCCCGGCCTCGGCTTCGCCGAGGTGCAGGGGATGCGACTGCTCGCCGGCCGCTGTGCCGACGAGCCGAAGGCGGAGCACCGCCGGCGGCGGGCCGACCTCGCCGGCGCCCTCGGCCGGGCGCTGATGCCGGTCCCGCCGGCCGAAGAACTGGAGGCGGGCGAGGTGGCGCTGTCCTGCACCGGCAAGGATGGCAGGCCGCTCGCCGCCTACATCCTGGCGGCGACGGACGGCACCGCGCAGCGGGGGCAGGGCGCGTGGTCGGTGCCGGTGCTCTATGGCTTCGTCGCGCCGCGCGAACAGGCGACGGAGGCGCTGGGCACGCTGGGCACGCTCATTGCCAGCATCCGCCCCAGCACCACCGCCCTCCTCGGCCGCGCCGAGGACACCGGCCTGCGCAACGAGGCGGCCGCCCGGGTCGCGGCCGCGGTCAGCGCGAGCTGGTGGTCCCAGCACGCGCCACGGCCTCCCGGACCGCGGCCGATCACCGCCGCGGACGGCATCACCCTCGAGGGCGACCCGCGCTTTCCCTGGCTCCCGGAAGGTCCCGCGCCCGCCGCCGACTGGGCGGCGGCGCTCGCGCCGTAGCCGCCCCCCTCACCGCCACAGCCCGTCGACGCGGTCGAAGGTGCCCTTGCGCGGGTCGCCGCCGGGCGGGACGATCTGGTGCTTCGCCAGCTTGTTCGACGCGGTGCGCGGCAGGAGCTCGGTGAAGGCGTAGTAGCGCGGGATCTTGAAGCGGGCGAGGTTCGCCTCGCAATGGGCGACGATCCGGCGCAGCAGCGGCTCGTCGGCCTCGGGGCCGGCACCCTCGGCGACGGCCGGGCGCTCGATCGTGATCCGCACCTCCTCGATGCGGGTTTCGTCGGGCACCGGGGTCACGGCGCAGTCGACGACCCCGGGAAGCTGGCGGACGACGCTCTCGATCTCGAAGGCGGCGATGTTCTCGCCCGCCCGCCGGATCATGTCCTTGAGGCGGCCGACGATGTAGAAGAAGCCCTGCTCGTCCTCGCGGGCGAGGTCGCCGGTGCGGAACCACTCGCCGGCGAAGGACCCGGCCGTCGCCTCGGGCTTGTTGACGTAGAGCTTCATCATCGACGGGCCGGCGACCTGCAGTTCGCCGGGCTCGCCCGGCGCCACCGGGCGGCCCTCGGCGTCGCGGATGCGGGCCCGGCGGAAGATCGAGGGGGCGCCGATCGAGCCCGACCCCACCATGTCCTCGATCTCGAACGGCATGTAGGTGCCGGGGCCGATCTCGGTCATGCCGAAGATCTCGCGGGCCGGGACGCGGAACCGGCGCTCCAGCTCGCGATGGCCGTCGCGGCTGAAGGCGGCGATCGCCACCCCGGCGAGCGGCGTCCTGGCGTCGTCGGCGGCCGCGGGCTGCTTCAGCACGACCTCGGGGAAGATGCACCAGTTGGCGCCATGCTCCTTGATCCAGCCGATGAAGCGCGAGGCGCTCGGCCGCTCGGCCATCAGGAGCGTGGCGCCCGTGTTCAGCGCCGTCAGCAGCAGGAACTGGGCGTTCATGTAGAAGAAGAGGTTCTGCACCAGGAGCCGCCGGGCCGGCACCGTGGTTCGCGCCGTCGCCCCGCGGGCGAGCAGCAGCCAGTAGCTCTGCGGCAGCAGACAGCCCTTGGGCAGGCCGGTCGTCCCCGACGTGTACTGGATGCCGACCGGGTCGTCGCCGCCGACCGGCCAGGCCGGGGTGAAGCGGTCGGACGCCGTTTCCATGAGGCCGGTCCAGGACCGGGTTCCCGGCACCGGCGACGGGCCGACGACGACGATGCGGTCGTCGGTCAGGTCGCCCGGGCGCTCCGGCGCGGCGACGAAGGTCGGCATGCAGGTGGCGTCGACGACGGCGAAGCCGGCGCCGCCGTCGGTCAGGGCATAGGCGATCTCGCGCGGCGTGTAGCCGTTGTTGATCGGGATCATCAGGGCGCCGAGCCGGGCCAGCGCCAGCCAGGTGATCGGGTACTCGATCCGGTTCGGCAGCATCACCGCGACCCGGTCGCCGTGCCGGACGCCGAGCGCCCGGAAGGCGTTGGCGGCCCGGTCGACGGCCCGGTCGAGCCCGGCATAGGTCAGCTGCTCACCGCGCTCGAAGAAGACGACGGCGAGGCGGTCGGGGTCGCGGCGGGCGGCGTCGGCCAGGAGTTCGCCCATGGTCGCATAGAACGGCTCGCGCTCCAGGCGGCGGAGCCGGGCCTGCATCTCGACGATGCCGGGATGCATCAGTCGAGGCCGAGCAGGCGCGCGGCGTTGCCGCCGATCCACTTCGCCGTCACCTCCGGCTTCAGCGGCAGGGCGCGCACCTCGTCGAAGCCGCGGCCGATCGGCTGCAGCGGGTGCGAGGTGCCGAAGACGATCTGGTCCTGGAGGATCGAGTTGCCGTACTTGACCAGCGGCTCGTAGCCGGAATCCTCGGCCTCCAGGTACTTCGGCCGCACCGCCGAGACGCCGATGAAGACGTTGCGGTGGCGCCAGGCGACGCCGATCAGTTCCTGCACCCAGGGCCAGCCGGGCGGCGCGGCGATCACCCGCAGCTCCGGGAAATGGACCATCACCTCGTCGAGCAGGATCGGCCGGCCGTGTTCCATCAGGCATTCGGTCGAGAAGTTGATCGACGAATGCACCGTCACCGGGATGTCGAGCTCGATGCACTTGGCATAGAGCGGGTAGAGCTTCTTGTCGTTGATCGCGATCTTGTGCTCGAAGCACTGCAGGTTGAGCCCGCGCAGGCCGAGCTCCTTCACCGCGTGCTCCAGTTCGCGGATCGCGGCCATGCCCTTGTGCGGATCGACGCCGGCGAAGCCGATGAAGCGGCCGCCCTGCTCGCGGCAGAAGCCCGCCACGAACTCGTTGCTGGTCTTGAGCCCGAAGGTCGTCTCGGTGTCCTTGGCCCGGACCACGACATGGTCGACGCCGGCGGCGTCGTAGGCGGCGAGATAGGCCGCCAGCTTGTCCTCCTCCCCGGCCGAGGCCTCGACCGCCGCCGCCTCGCTCGACCGGTAGACCCGGCGATAGTTCGACAGATGGCCGGCCCGGACGCCGAAATCGGCCAGGGGCGGCCGGCTCGAGAAGTCGATGATCATGGCGGAAGCCTCGGGTTCGCGAGGGAAGCTGGGCATGCCGGCCGGCGGACCGGCCACTCGCGCGACGATAGGCCGGCACGCCGCCCGGCAAAAATGCCGATTGGGCATGTCGTCTTTCCCGATCGGAATGAGGCGGCGGGGCCGCCGCCGGTACCGGTCATTGCCTTTGATCGTGCGATCGGGGAAGCTTTCCGCAATGGCATGCCCTTGGCACGGGCGGTCGCGGGCGCCGGCACGGCGTCCACGACCGGCGGCGGCGAAGGCGCGGACACCGAGGAGCAGTGACGTGGCGTTTGCGAAGATCGAGACGAAATCCGCCTGGAAGGGCTCGGAGATCGACTACCGCACCGAGATGATGCACCGCTTCACCGCCGACGAGGTGGCGGAGATCGATGCCGCCCTGCAGGCCTGCGGCCCGCGCGACATCCCGGAGATCACGACCGGGACCTTTCCGCTGCCCGGCCTCGGCCCGACCATGAAGCGGCTGCGCGACGGGTTGCTCGACGGCCGCGGCGTGCTGCTGATGCGCGGTTTCCCGCGCCATCGCTATTCGGCCGACGACATGGCGCGCGTCTATATCGGGCTCGGCGCCCATCTCGGCCGCCCGATCGCCCAGTCCTGGCAGGGGCAGCTTCTGGGCAGCGTCATCGACATCTCCGACGTCGTCGAGAAGGTCCGCGGCTACAATGCCGGCGGCGGCCAGCATTTCCACATCGACGGCTCGGCCTGCG
>NZ_JAYSFE010000146.1:0-10609 GCF_041913585.1 Allostella sp. | reverse complement strand
GCAACAGCGGCAAGGGCTGGGTCACCGCCGAGTACGGGATGCTGCCGCGGTCGACCCACACCCGGACCGACCGCGAGGCCGCCCGCGGCAAGCAGTCCGGCCGGACGCAGGAGATCCAGCGGCTGATCGGCCGGTCGCTGCGCGCGGTCGTCGATCTGGCGGCGCTGGGCGAACGGCAGATCAAGATCGACTGCGACGTGCTCCAGGCCGACGGCGGCACCCGGACGGCCGCGGTGACCGGCTCCTGGGTGGCGCTCGCCGTCGCCTGCCGCGGGCTCGTCGCGGCCGGGAAGCTGCCCGCCAGCCCGATCCGCGGCGGCGTCGCCGCCGTCTCCTGCGGGATCTATCGCGGCACGCCCGTGCTCGACCTCGACTACGAGGAGGATTCCGCCGCCGAGACGGACGCGAACTTCGTCCTCACCGACGCGGGCCGCATCGTCGAGGTCCAGGGCACGGCCGAAGGCGCCCCGTTCGACGAGGACGAACTGCTGGCCATGCTCCGCCTCGCCCGCCACGGCATCGGCGAACTCGTCCGCCATCAGCGTCAGGCGCTCGAGGCGGCCTGATGGTGCGGCGCTTCCAGGCCGGGGGCGGTGCAGGGCGGCTCGTCATCGCCAGCCACAATGCCGGCAAGGTGCGCGAGATCGACGAGCTGCTGCGGCCCTGGGGCGTGACCGTCCTGTCGGCGGGCGCCCTCGGGCTGCCGGAGCCGGAGGAGACCGGGACGAGCTTCGTCGCCAATGCCGAGCTGAAGGCGCTGGCCGCGGCCCGCACCGCCGGCCTGCCGGCGATGGCGGATGATTCCGGGCTCGAGGTACGGGCGCTGGGCGGCGCGCCCGGGATCTATTCCGCCCGCTGGGCCGGCCCCGACAAGGATTTCGGCCGCGCCATGCGCGAGATCGAGCAGCGGCTGGCGGGAACGGCCGAGCGCGCCGCGCGCTTCGTCTGCGCGCTCGCGCTGGCCTGGCCGGACGGCCATGTCGAGACCTTCGTCGGCACCGTCGCGGGCAGCCTCGTGTTCCCGCCGCGCGGCGACCGCGGCTTCGGCTACGACCCCATCTTTCTTCCCGCCGGTGCCGATCGCACCTTCGGCGAGATGGCTGCCGACGAGAAGCACCGGATCAGCCACCGCGCCGACGCCTTCCGCCAACTGGTCGCGGCCTGCTTCGCGGAGGACGGGCGCGGCGCATGACGGAGGTCGGCGACCCGGGCGCTCTCGCGGTCTATGTCCATTGGCCGTTCTGCGTCTCGAAGTGCCCCTACTGCGACTTCAACAGCCACGTCCGCGACCGGGTCGACGAAGCGCAGTGGCGGCAGGCCTATGAGGCGGCGATCGACGCGGCCGCCGCCCGCACGCCGGGCCGGGTCGTCACCAGCGTCTTCTTCGGCGGCGGCACGCCCTCGCTGATGGACCCCGCGACGGTGGCGGCGGTCCTCGACCGGATCGCGGCGCGCTGGCCGCTGGCGTCGGCGCCCGAGGTGACGCTGGAGGCCAATCCCGGCTCGGTCGAGGCGGGACGGTTCGCGGGATACCGCGCGGCGGGGGTCGACCGGGTCTCGCTCGGGGTGCAGGCGCTCGACGACGCGGCGCTGGCGTTCCTCGGGCGGCGGCACGATGCCGGCGAGGCGCTGTCGGCGCTCGCCATCGCGCGGCGCATCTTCCCGCGCTGGTCGTTCGACCTGATCTACGGGCGGCCCGGCCACACGCCGGAGGCCTGGGCGTCGGAGCTGCGCCGGGCCCTACCGTTGGCGGGCGACCATCTGTCGGTCTATCAATTGACCATCGAACCCGGGACGCGGTTCGCGGTGCTGCACGATCGCGGCGACCTGGTTCTTCCGGACGAGGAGATGCAGGGGCTGCTCTACGAGACGACGCAATCGGTGCTGGGGGCCGCGGGGCTCGCCGCCTACGAGATCTCGAACCATGCCCGTCCGGGCGGCGAAAGCCGGCACAACCTCGCCTACTGGCGCTATGGCGACTATGTCGGCATCGGTCCCGGGGCGCATGGGCGCCTGACCCGCGACCGGAGCCGGGTGGCGACGCGGCAGAAGAAGGCGCCCGAAGCGTGGCTGGCGGCGGTCGCGGCGACGGGCGACGGTCTCGACGAGGAACAGTCGCTCGCGCCGGCGGAGCGCCTGGCGGAGCTCCTGATGATGGGGCTGCGCCTCGCCGAGGGCGTGCCCCTGGCCCGCGTCGAGCGCGAAACCGGGGCCCCGCTCGATGCCTGGATCGTCCCGGCCCGCATCGAGCGGCTGGCCCGTGGCGGCTTCCTGGAACGGGACACGACGCGGCTGGCGGCCACCGTGGCGGGGCGCCAGCGGCTGGATGCGGTCCTGGCCGCGCTTCTGCCGGAGCCGCGGTCGTGAGGCCGGCAGCCGTCCCGGGTCGCGCGATCGGAAAGGGTGGCAGGCGGGGGAATTGCCATGGCGAGATATGATGCCGAAGCGGCGCGCCTCGACGCGCTCCACCGCTACGACGTCCTCGACAGCGGGCCCGAGGAATCGTTCGACCGGATCACCCGGCTGGCGCAGCTCGCCGTCGGCACGCCGACCGTCCTGATCTCGCTGATCGACCGCGACCGGCAATGGTTCAAGTCGCGCATCGGGCTCGACGCCGCCGAAGGGCCGCGCGCGACGTCGTTCTGCAGCCACGCCATCGAGCAGGACACGGCGCTGATCGTCGCCGACGCGCTCGCCCATCCGACCTTCCACGACCACCCGGCCGTCCTGGGCGATCCCCATGTGCGCTTCTATGCCGGCGTTCCGCTGCGCACGCCGGACGGATTCAATATCGGCACGCTCTGCGCCGTCGACTACGCGCCGCGCGAACTCGCCCCGCAGCAGCTCGCCGTCCTGCACGATCTGGCGCGCCTCGTCGTCGACGAGCTGGAACTGCGCCGGCTGGCGACGACCGACAGCCTGACCGGGCTGCTGACCCGGCGCGCCTTCGCCGCCGAGGCGGCCCGGGAAGTGGCACGGGCGTCCCGGACCGGCCGGCCGCTCGCCTGCATCGCCTTCGACATCGACCATTTCAAGTCGATCAACGACCGCCACGGCCACGCGGCCGGCGACCGGGTCCTGCAGGCGGTGGCGGCGGTCTGTCGCCGGCACCTGCGCGCGGTCGACGTCGCCGGCCGGCTGGGCGGCGAGGAGTTCGCGATCCTGCTGCCGGAGGCCGACCGGGCGGCCGCGGGAGAAGTCGCCGAGCGGCTGCGCGCGGCGCTCGAAGCTGCCGAACTGGCGCAGGGCGAGGGCGCCATCCGGGTGACGGCCAGCTTCGGCGTCGGCGCGCTGCGTCCCGACGAGCGGTCGGCCGACCCGGTGCTCGAACGCGCCGACGCCGCGGCCTACGCCGCCAAGCGGGAGGGCCGCAACCGGGTCCGTCTCGGCGACTGAGCGCGGCCTACAGCAGGGCGTGGCCGCCGAGGAACCGGTGCAGCGCCTCGGGGCTGCGGAAGTGGTGGGCATGGAAGCCGAGGTCGGCCGCGGTCCGGACGTTGGGCAGCGAGTCGTCGATGAAGACCGACCGTTCCGGCGCGATCGCGAAATCGTCGGCGAGGCGCCGGTAGATGGCGGGATCGGGCTTGACGAGGCCGACCTCGCCCGAGACGAGGATGCCGCGGAACCGTTCCAGGAACGGGAACATCGGGCGCGCGACCTTCCAGGTTTCGGCCGACCAGTTGGTCAGGGCATAGAGCGGCACGCCGCGCTCGTGCAGCGCCTCCAGCACGGCGACGGTGCCGTGGATGGGACCGTTCAGCATCTCGCTCCAGCGCCCGAAATAGGCCTCGATCATGGGCCGCCGCTCCGGGTGACGCGCGATGAGGAGCGCCGTCGCCTCGGCGAACGGGCGGCCGCGATCCTGTTCGACGTTCCAGGCGCCGTTGCACACCTCGGCCAGGAACTCCTCCATCGCCTCTTCCTGCTGGAAGAGCTTGCGGTAGAGATGTCTCGGATTCCAGTCGATGAGCACGCCGCCCAGGTCGAACACGACGGTGTCGGGCTGCGCCGGGATCATCCCGTGCGCTCGTCGAAGGCGGTGGGCGCCGGCCGGACCATTGCCGGAGGCTGCCCGCGGCGGATCTCCAGCACTTCCAGCGCCCGGTCCGACAGGCCGTCGCGGCGGAACCGGAACAGGCCCTCGACCCCGGTGAAGCCGTTGGGCTGGGTGATGGCGTCGACCGAGAAGTCCGGTCCGCCGGGGCGCCGGGAGAGCGCCACCGCCAGCGCCGTCGCGTCGTAGGGCAGGGTCGCGATGCGCGGCGGCTGCCGGCCCTGCAGGCGGGCAAACCGCTCGGTGAAGGCGGCGCGCGCCTCGGACGGCGGTGCCGCGAACCAGGCGCCGTAGAGGGCCGGTTCGCGCCACATCGCCGGATCGTCCCAGAGCTGGGTCCCGAGGAAGCGGGCGCGCGCCCCGCGGCTCTCGTAGTAGGCGTAGACCGGCGCCAGGGTGACCGCGCGCTGCGGCGCTTCCGGCAGCACGACGAAGTCTGCCGGCTGGCGGGCGAGCCGGCGAGCGGTCTCCTGGGCGTCGGCCCCGCCCGGATCGTAGAACTCGACCGCGACGACCCGGCCGCCCGTGAGCGGCACCGTCTCCTCCGCCGCCTGGACGCCACGCTGGCCGTAGGGCGAGGCCGGGGCCAGCACGGCGAACCGCTTGCCGCCGCCGGCCCCCGCCTCGGCGACGACGCGCCGCACCTGGGCGCCCGGCAGCAGGCCCATGACGAAGACGCCCTCCGCCGCGACTTCGGCATCGTTGGTGAAGGCGATGATCGCGACGCCGCGTTCCCGCGCCGGTCCGGCCGCGGCGCGGACCTCGTGCGAGAAGAGCGGGCCGAGGATGAGGCCGGCCCCCTCCTCCGTCGCCGTCCGCGCGGCCGCCTCGGCGCCTTCGGCGGTACCGCCGGTATCGACCGGGACGAGCGTGATCCCGGGCTGTCCCGCGGCGGAGCCGGCATCGAGCACGGCCATCTGGGCAGCCTCCAGCATGGCGCCGCCGAGCGCGGCATGCTGGCCCGAAAGGGGCAGCAGCAACGCCACCCGATTGGCGCCGCGCGTCGGCTGCCGGACCGCCGGCGCCGGCGCCGCCACGGGCGGCGGCGCCTCGATCACGGGCGGCGGCGGCGCCACGGCGCGGGCCGCCGGTTGCGGCCGGGGTGCCGGCTCCCGTACGGTGGGCGCGCAGGCGGCGAGCGACAGGGCGAAGGCGACACATGCCGCAATCATCGGACCGGTCGAAGGGAGGAGGCGGGCGGCGCGCACGGGCGACACTCCCTGCTGGGGACGAAGGAGCGTCCGAGCCTATCGACGGGGCTGCCGCAAGTAAACCGGACGAGGGGGCGGAGCTGCTCCCGCCGGCGCCACCGAGCGGCAGGCTACCGCCCGGCCTCCACGTCGTCGCGACGCCGATCGGCAACCGCGGGGACATCACGCTCCGGGCGATCGAGGCCCTGCGCGCGGCCGACCTCATCGCCTGCGAGGACACGCGCGTGTCCGGCCCCTTCGTCCGCAGCCTCGGCGCCACGGCGCCGCTCGTGCCCTATCACGACCACAATGCGGCACGGATGCGTCCGCAATTGCTGCGCCGCATGTCCGAGGGCGCGGCGGTGGCGCTGGTGTCGGACGCGGGCACGCCGCTCGTGTCCGATCCCGGCTACCGTCTGGTCGGGGCCTGCATCGACAGCGGCATCGCCGTCACCACCCTTCCGGGGCCATCGGCACCGCTGGCGGCGCTCGTCCTTTCCGGCCTGCCCAGCGACCGATTCCTGTTCGCGGGCTTCCTGGCCGCCAAGGCCGGCCCGCGTTCGGCCGAGCTGGCCGAGCTGGCGGCGGTGCCGGCGACGCTCGTCTTTTTCGAGACGGCGCCGCGGCTGGCCGACAGTCTGGCGCAGATGGCGGCCGTGCTGGGGGATCGCCCGGCCGCCGTCGCGCGCGAACTGACCAAGCTGCACGAGGAGGTGCGGCGCGGACCGCTGTCCGAACTCGCGGCGCACTATCGCGATGCGGGGCCCCCGCGCGGCGAGATCGTCGTCGTCGTCGGCCCGCCGCTGGCGGCCGCGCCGGTCGACGCCGCCGCCGTCGACCGCCGTCTCCGGACCGCGCTCGCGACCATGCGGGTCCGGGATGCCGCCGCGCTCGTCGCCGCCGAGACCGGCCTGCCGCGCCGCGAGGTCTATGCCCGCGCGCTCGCCCTCCAGGCCGGGGAACCGTCGCCGTGACCCGTCCGCCCCGGACGGCCGCAGGGCGCCGCGGACAGGCCGAGCGGCGCGGCCGCCGGGCCGAAACCTGGGCCGCGTGGCTGCTCCGGCTCAAGGGCTACCGCATCCTGGCACGGCGCTGGCGCGGCCGCAGCGGCGAGATCGACCTGGTGGCTCGCCGCGGCCGGACGCTCGCCATCGTCGAGGTCAAGCTGCGCCAGGACCGCGACCGGGCGGCGCAGGCGGCGACGGGGCGCGGCCCGGCGCGCATCGGCCGGGCGGCGGCGGAATATCTCGCCGGCCGGCCGGACCTCCACCCGCTCGACGTGCGCTTCGACCTCGTCCTGGCGAGCCCGGGACGGCTGCCCCGCCACCTGCCGGACGCCTGGCGGCCATGACGGCGGCGGAGGCGCGCGCCCGGCTTCGGTCGCTGGCCGCGGTCGCCGACGCCGAGTTTCCGCTCGGCGAGGCGGCGCTGGCGCTGGCCGCGATCGATCGCCCGCAGGTGCCGCTCGACCGCTACCGCGCGCATCTCGACGAACTGGCACTGGCGGTCGCGCCCGCCGGCGGCGACGCCGCCGAGCGCGCGGCCGCACTCGCCACCGCGATCGCCGTCCGCCACCGCTACCAGGGCGATGTCCTGACCTACGACGACCTGCAGAACGCCAACCTGATCCGGGTGGTGGATCGCCGGAAGGGGCTGCCGGTGGCGCTCGGCATCCTCTACCTCGAGACGGCGCAGCGGGTCGGGTGGCCGGCGGACGGCCTCGCCTTTCCCGGCCATTTCGTCATCGCGGTGGCCGGGGAGCGGGGGCGCGCCGTGGTCGACCCCTTCCACGGCGGGCGGATCTGCGACGCGGCGGAACTCCGGCGCCTGCTGAAGGCGATGGCGGGCGCGGACCAGGAACTGCAGCCGGAGCACTACGCCCCGGTCGCCCGCCGGTCGGTGCTCCTGCGCCTGCACAACAACGTCAAGCTGCGCCGGATGCAGGGCGGCGACGCCGCGGGCGCGCTGGCCGCGCTCGAGGCGATGCTGCTGTTCGCACCGGACGAGGGCGGTCTGTGGCACGAGGCCGGCCTGCTCCACGCCCATCTCGGCAACCTGCGGGCGGCGCTGGACGCGCTTGCCGCGGCCCTCGACCGCACCGCGGACAGCGGCGCCCGGCACCGGCTGGCGGCACAGATGCAGGCGCTGCGCCAGCGCCTGCATTGAGGCCGGGGCCGGCCCGACCTCGCCTCAGCGCGGGGCCGGCAGCCCGGTGCAGCCGCCGATCGTCGGAAACCCGATGTCGAGCGGCGGATAGGCGGCGAGCGCGCCCGCCTGCCGCAGCCGGCCGACGAAGCCGGGCTCGCGCCCGTCCGCGATGACGAGGTTGGGCAGCACCGTCGTCCGCACCAGCGCCCCGTCGGCGGCGGCGACGGCGGCGAGCGCCGCCATCCCGTCCGTCGCGGGCGGAAACAGCACCGCCACCGTGCCGGCGCGCTCCGGCGGCAGCGCCCCCGCCGTCAGGAGGAGCACCGTGCCGGCCCCCCAGGCGGCCAGGACGGCACCGGCGATGCCGGCCGCCAGCCGGTGCGGCCGTGCCGCCGACGCCATCGGCCTAGCGCAGGGCGGGCGCCAGCCGCGCCGACCGCTCGGCGATCGGCAGATGGACGAGCGCGGCGAAGACGCCGAGCGCCACCCCGAACCACCACACGAGGTCGTAGCTGCCGGTCGCGTCGTAGATCCGGCCGCCGAGCCAGACGCCGATGAAGGCACCGACCTGGTGGCTGAAGAAGACGATGCCGAACAGCGTCGCCATGTAGCGCGGCCCGAACATGAGCGCGACGAGGCCGGAGGTCAGCGGCACCGTCGACAGCCACAGCAGGCCCATGGCGGCGGCGAAGACCAGGACCGAGGCGGTGGACGGCGGCGTCAGCACGAACGCCGTGATGACGACGGCGCGGCCGAGATAGATGAGGCTCAGCAGCCACTTCTTGCTGCGCCGCCCGCCCAGCACGCCCGCCGTGTAGGAGCCGACGATGTTGAAGAGGCCGACCAGCGCCAGCGACCAGCCGGCGACCGACGCCGGCACGCCGACATCCTTCAGGTAGGGCGGCAGGTGCGTCAGGATGAAGGCGACGTGGAAGCCGCAGACGAAGAAGCCGGCGACGAGATACCAGTAGGAGAGGTGGCTGCCCGCTTCCCGCAGCGCCTCGCCCAGGGACTGCTGGCCCGCGACCTGGGCGGGCCGGCCGCGCAGCAGCCAGGCGAGCGGCAGCATGACGAGCGCCATGGCGCCGACCGCGACCAGCGCGCTGCTCCAGCCGAGGAGGCCGAGCAGCAGTTGCTCGACGGGGGCGATCAGGAACTGGCCGAGCGATCCGGCGGCGGTACCGAGGCCGAAGGCCCAGGTGCGCTGCTCGGCCGGCACGGCGCGGCCGAGCGCCGCCAGGACGATCGAGAACGAGGCACAGGAGAGGCCGAGGCCGACCATGACGCCCATGGTGGCGGTCAACATCCAGGGTTCGGTCGCGAACGGCATGAGGGCGGTGCCGCCGCCATAGAGCAGCGCCCCCAGCGCCAGCACCCGGGCCGTTCCCCAGCGGTCGGCGGCGGCGGCGGCGAACGGCACGCCCAGGCCCCAGAGCAGGTTCTGGATGGCCGAAGCGAAGGAGAAGACCTCCCGGCCCCAGCCGTAGGTGGCGCTCATCGGCTCGAGAAAGAGGCCGTAGCCGGTGCGCAGGCCGAACGAGAAGATGTTGAAGAGGCAGCCGGCGACGATGACCACCATCGCGATGCGCCCGGCCTCGGCGGCTTTCATGGGTCGACTCCTTCGGGCGGCGGCCGCCCCGGTTGCTGGGCCGGGCCGGCGAGGGCGGCGCGCTCGTCCGCGTACTCCTCGCCGAACTCGACCGCGATGTCGTGGGCGCCGACCGGCTCGCCGCACTCGCGGCACACCAGCACGGGCCGGGTCGGCCGGCCGCAGCCGCGGTCCGGACGGTGGCGGAGGGTGACCGGCGGCCGGGCCGGATCGCCCATCCAGCGCTGCCCCCAGAGGCTGAGGGTCACCATCACCGGATGCAGCTCGCGTCCCTTCTCGGTCAGCCGGTACTCGTGGCGCGTCGGGCGCTCCCGGTAGAGACGCTTCTCCAGCACGCCTTCGGCCACCAGCTTGCCCAGCCGGTCGGCGACCAGCCGGGGCGAGGCCTGGGTGAGGCGCTGGAAATCCTCGTAGCGACGCACGCCGAAGAACGCCTCGCGCAGGATCAGCATCGTCCAGCGGTCGCCGACGATGGCCAGCGCCCGGGCGATGGAACAGCTCGAGTGGCCGATGTCGGACCAGCGCATGGGTGACTTCCGTTTCGGAAGTGACTATAGGGGGCGGCATGGACGGTGGTCAATCGCGGTCGCTATAGTCGCCGCCCTCCCCACCGCCTCCCGCCTATCGGAGCCGCCCCCATGAGCCTCGCCGTCGCCATCCAGATGGACCCGATCGAGACCATCAACATCGACGCCGACTCGTCGTTCGTGCTGGCGCTGGAGGCGCAGCGTCGCGGCCACGCGCTCTACCATTACCTGCCGCAGCACCTGTCGCTGCGCGGCGGGCGGGTGGTGGCGCGCTGCCGGCCGCTCCAGGTCCGGCGCGAGAAGGGCAACCACTACAGCTTCGGGTCGTGGGAGACGATCGACCTCGCCACCATGGACGTCGTCCTGATGCGCCAGGACCCGCCCTTCGACATGGCCTACATCACCGCCACCCACCTGCTGGAGCACATCCACCCGCAGACCCTGGTGGTGAACGACCCGGTGCGGGTGCGCAACGCGCCCGAGAAGCTCTACGTGACCCACTTCCCGGAGCTGATGCCGCCGACGCTCATCACGGCGGACCGCCAGGAGGTCCTGGCGTTCCGTGCCGAGCACAAGGACATCATCGTGAAGCCGCTGTTCGGGAACGGCGGTGCCGGCGTCTTCCACATCGGGCCCGAGGACGAGAACCTGTCGGCCCTGCTCGAGCTCTTCACCCAGCTCTACCGCGAGCCGATCATCGTCCAGCGCTACCTGCCCGAGGTGCGCCAGGGCGACAAGCGCATCATCCTGGTCGACGGCGTCCCCGGCGGCGCCATCGACCGCGTGCCGGAGAAGGGCGAGGCCCGCGCCAACATGCATGCCGGCGCCAAGCCGCAGAAGGCGACCCTGACCGAGCGCGACCGCGAGATCTGTGCCGCCATCGGCCCGGCGCTGCGCGAGGCTGGCCTCGTCTTCGTCGGCATCGACGTCATCGGCGGCTACCTGACCGAGATCAACGTGACCTCGCCGACCGGCATCCAGGAGATCAACCGCTTCGACGGCGTCCGTCTCGAAGCGGACATCTGGGACGCGATCGACCGCCGCCTCGGCGAGCGCGCCCGGCCCGCGGTCTGACCGGCCC
>NZ_JAYSFE010000145.1:0-10636 GCF_041913585.1 Allostella sp. | reverse complement strand
ACGACCTCGTAGACCATGTGGTGCAGGCCCGAGCCGTCGTCGGTGTCGCCGATATACATGCCCGGCCGCTTGCGCACCGCCTCCAGGCCCTTGAGTACCTGGATGGAACTGGCGTCGTAAGCCTGTCCCTGGGCGGCCTGTCCCTGGGCGGCCTGCCCCGGGTTCGGGGCATCCTCGGGCGGGGTGACGGGGGCGGGGTTCGACATCGCTCTCTCTCCGTTCAGCGCGGCGTGACGATGGCGTCGGCCACGCGGAAATGCTGTGCGGCCCCGGCGAGCGGCTGGAAGAGTTCCGCATCGGTGCCGGTGAGCCAGGCCTGGACGCCGAGCGCCAGGATCTCGTCATAGAGGTGGGTGCGCCGGTCGGGGTCGAGATGGGCCGCGACCTCGTCCAGCAGCAGGATCGGCGGGTGGCCCCGGGCGGCGGCTTGCAGCCGCACGTCGGCCAGCACGATCGCCAGCAGCAGCGCCTTCTGCTCGCCGGTCGAGCATTGCGCGGCCGGCATGTCCTTGCCGCCATGGCGGACGGCGAGGTCGCTGCGGTGCGGCCCGACCGCGGCCGAGCCCGAGTCCGCGTCGACCCGGCGGCCGGCCGCCAGCGCCTCGCGCAGGCGCTCCTCGGCGGCCAGGGCCGGCATCTCGTCGAGCCAGGCCTCGACCGTCCCGTCCATGGCGAGCGCCGGGCGCGGGAACGGCCCCACGCCCTCGGCCGCGGCCCGGTCGATGGCGGCAGCGAGGTCGCGGCGGGCGGCCGCAATGGCGACGCCGTGGCCGGCGATCTGTTCCTCGAGCGCGGTGAACCAGCCGCGGTCGCCCGTGCGCTCGCGCAGCAGGCGGCCGCGCTCGCGCAGGGCGTGCTCGTAGGCGGCGACGCGGGCCGCATGCTCGGGATCGAAGCCGTAGACGAGGCGGTCGACGAAGCGCCGCCGGCCGCCGGCGCTCTCCAGGAAGAGCCGGTCCATCTGCGGCGTCAGCCAGACCACGCCGGCGACGCCGGCCAGGGCCGCCTGGCCGCGCTGCGCCGTGCCGTCGATGCGCACCAGCCGCCGCTCGCGGCCTTCGCCGTCCGGGTCGCGGCCGGTGCCGATGGCGACCGGGCCGGCCGGGGTCTCGACCGTCGCCGCCATCGCCCAGGCGCCGCCGCCGATGCGGTCGACCTCGGTCAGCCGGGCCCGCCGCAGGCCGCGGCCGGGCGCCAGGAAGGAGACCGCTTCGAGCAGGTTGGTCTTGCCGGCGCCGTTCGGGCCGGCGAGCGCCACGGGCCGGGGGTCGAGGTCGATGCGCGCCTGCCGGTAGCAGCGGAAGTCCGACAGGTCGAGCCGGGTCACGGCGACGGCGGGCGCCGCTTCCGCCCGGGCCATCTCCGACCGGGGCGCGAAGCGGCCGGCTGCGCTCGACCGGGCGCGCGCGATCACACCCGCATCGGCATCAGGACATAGAGCGCCGAGGCGTCCTGGCTGTCCTGGACGAGGGTGGGGGAGCCGGCGTCGGCCATCGCGAAGCGGGCGTCGTCGCCCTCGATCTGCTGCAGGATGTCGAGCAGGTAGCGGGCATTGAAGCCGATCTCGATCGGCGCGGCGGAATAGGTGACCTCGACCTCCTCCTGGGCGGTGCCGGTGTCGGCGCTGGTCGCCGACAGCACCAGGCCCTTGGGCGCGATGTGCAGCTTGACCGCGCGCGCCTTGTCCGAGGTGATGGTCGAGACGCGGTCGACGGCCTCGAAGAAGGGCTGGCGCGGCACGTCCATGACCTTGTCGTTGTGGGCCGGGATGACGCGCTCGTACTCCGGGAAGCTGCCGTCGATCAGCTTCGAGGTCAGCGTCGCGCCCTCGAAGGAGAAGCGGATCTTGGCCTCGGACACGCCGATGGCGACCGGCGCGCCGACCTCGTCGATCAGCTTGCGCAGTTCGTTCACGGTCTTGCGCGGGACGATCACGCCCGGCATGCCCTTGGCGCCCTCGGGCAGCGGCATCTCGACCCGGGCGAGGCGGTGGCCGTCGGTCGCGACCGCGCGCAGGACCGGCAGGTCGCCCGCCTGGGCGGCGTGGAAATAGATGCCGTTCAGATAGTAGCGCGTCTCCTCGGTCGAGATGGCGAAGCGCGAACGGTCGACGAGGCGGCGCAGTTCGTCGGCGGCGACCTGGAAGCGGTGCGGCAGCTCGCCGCCCGAGAGCGCCGGGAAGTCCTCCGACGGCAGGGTGGCCAGCGTGAAGGTGGAGCGGCCGGAGCGCAGCGTCAGCGTGCCCTTGACCCCGTCGGTCTCGAGCTGGATCTGCGAGCCGTCGCGCAGCTTGCGGACGATGTCGTAGAGCGTGTGCGCCGGCACCGTCGTCGTCCCGGCGCGCTGGATCTCCGCCGGCACCGTCTCGACGATCTCGATGTCCATGTCGGTCGCGGCCAGGGAGATTTCGCCCTTCTCGCCGCGCATCAGGAGGTTGGACAGGATCGGGATGGTGTTGCGGCGCTCCACCACGCTCTGCACGTGGGCCAGCGCGCGAAGCAGGGCGGCGCGTTCGATCGTGAGCTTCATGGCCGGCGTCGTCCGTTCGGGAAGAGGAGGGTCCTGGCCCGTCGCCCGGGTCGCGGGCCCCCGTCTGGGAGGCCCCGAGCCCCGCCCCATACACGGGGAAACGCCCCGCTGGGGGGCGTTTCGACGGGGCAGCACCATACCACGGATCGCGGCCGAACAAGAAGTGTCGCGAACTGGTGGCAAGGCCTTGATTCGTAAAACGAAAACCGCCCGGCGCGAGGGCCGGGCGGTTCCGATTCGGGTCGGCCCCGAAAAGCGTCGCTACTCGCGCCGTCCGCCGAAGAGCTGGAGGAGAAGCACGAACAGGTTGACGAAGTCGAGATAGAGGGTGACGGCGCCCATGACCGCCTTCTTGCCCATCGTCTCGCCGTCGTCGGTCTCGAGATAGACTTCCTTGATGCGCTGGGTGTCGTAGGCGGTGAGGCCGACGAAGACCAGCACGCCGATCACCGAGATCGCGAACTGCAGCGCCGTCGAGCCGATGAAGATGTTCACCAGGCTGGCGATGACGATGCCGATCAGGCCCATCATCAGGAACGAGCCGAAGCGCGACAGGTCGGCCTTCGTCGTATAGCCGTAGAGGCTCATGGCGGCGAAGGTGCCGGCGGTGATGAAGAAGACGCGGGCGATGCTGGCGCCCGTGTAGCGCAGGAAGATGTAGCTGAGCGACAGGCCCATCAGCACCGAGAAGACCCAGAAGGTCGCCTGGGCGGCGAAGAACGACATCTTCTCGATGCGGAAGCTGAGGAAGAACACGGCGCCGAGCGGCGCCAGCATGACCAGCCAGATCAGCGGCGTCTGCGCGATCGAGGCGTAGAAGCCCGTGGTCGCGCCGAGATAGGCGACGATGCCCGTCAGCGCCAGCCCGGACGCCATGTAGTTGTAGACCTGGAGCATGTATTGCCGCAGGCCGACGTCAATCTGCGCAGCCTCCGCTTCGGCGCGCGTCATGTAACGTCTGTCTTGCCCGTATGCCATCAAGTGCCTCCGTCGTCCGCGATGGTCTCTCCCGCAGGTCAATATAAGGAACGGCGCGGGCCGATCAATCGGCGCGTGGGGCCGGCGCCACCAACCTTTCGCGGATTTCACGTTTCACAGCGCCGGCCCGGCTCAGGGATTGCGCAGCACCGGCGCCGCCTTGCGCGCCAGCGCCCGCCAGGTGCCGGCGAAGCCCATGACGAGCGTCACCAGCACCGCCATGCCCGCCGTCGCCAGCACCGGGGTCGCGAGGAAGGTCCAGGGCGCCCGCATGACCTGGGTCAGGACGAGCCAGCCGGCCAGCGTCCCGAACAGGGCGGCGACGGTCGCGGTCGCCAGGCCGAGCAGCCCGTATTCCATCAGGTAGGCGGCGAGCACATGGCGCCGGGTGGCGCCCAGGACCTTGAGCACGACGGCATCGCGCACCCGCCGCTGGTGGCCGGCAGCGGCCGCGCCGGCCAGCACCAGCAGGCCCGCGGCGAGCGTGACCGCGGCGGTGGCCCGGGTCGCGGCGGCGATGTCGCCGAGGACGCCGCCGACCGCGTCCAGCGCGTCGCGTACCCGGATCGCCGAGACGTTGAGGAAGCGGTCGGTGACCGCGGTCAGCAGCCGAACCTCCTCCTCGGGCGTCACCCGGGCGGTGGCGATGTGGGTCTGCGGCGCGCCTTCCAGCGTCCCCGGCGCGAAGACGATGGCGAAGTTGATGGCGAGGCTGGTCCAGCGGATCCGCCGCAGGTTGGCGATCCGGGCCGTCACTTCGCGGCCCAGTACGTTGATCGTCATGGTGTCGCCGATGCCGAGCCCCAGTCCGCGCGCCACCTCGGCGTCGAGGGAGATGAGGGGCGGCCCGCGATAGTCGGCCGGCCACCATTCGCCGGCGACGATCTCGGTCCCGTCCGGCGGCAGCGCCGCATAGGTCAGGCCGCGCTCGTTGCGGAGCGCCCACTCGGCCTCGGGCGCCACCGTCGCCTGGTCGACCGGGGTGCCGCCGAGGCGGGTGATGCGGCCGCGCAGCGACGGCACCCGGGCATGGCGCTCGACGCCCGGATGGGCGGCGACGAGCGCGTCGAAGGCGGCGACCTGGTCGGCCTGGAGGTCGATGAAGAAGAAGGTCGGGGCCGAGGCCGGCATCGCCTCGGTCACCTGGCGCTGCAGGTTGGCCTGGATCAGCGCCACGGCGACCAGGGTCGTCAGGCCCAGTCCGAGGGAGAGCACGACCGAGGGGGCGGGCGAGCCCGGCCGGTGCAGGTTGGCGACGGCGAGGCGCAGCGCCGGGCGGCCGGGGCGCGGGGCGGCCGCCGCCAGCCGCATGATCGCCCAGCCGGCGAGCCGGAAGAGCGCCAGTGCCGCCGCGGCACCGGCGACGTACCAGAGGGCGAGGCGGCGGTCGGGCGCGGTGGCGACGGCCAGTCCCGCCAGCGTGAGCGATGCGGCGACGGTGCCGACGACGATCGGCAGGCCCGGCCGGGTCCGGCTCGGCTGCACGACGTCGCGGAAGAGGCGGGCGGGCGGGATCGTCCGGGCGCGGCCGAGCGGCCACAGCGCGAAGGCGAGCGTCGTCAGCATGCCGAAGGCGGCCGCCGTCGCGAGCGGGCCGGCATGGAGGCCGACCCGGGCCTCGACCGGGAGCCGGTCGCCGACCGCCGCGACCAGCGCCCAGGGCAGGGCGGCGCCGACGGCGAGCCCGATCGCGATGCCGACCGCGGCCATGCCGGCCACCTGGACGAAATAGGCGGCGAGCACGCTGCCGCCGGGGGCACCGAGGCACTTCAGGATGGCGATCGTCGCCTGCTTGCGCTCGAGGAACGCCTCGACGGCGTTGGCGACGCCGACCCCGCCGACGAGGAGCGCGGTCAGGCCGACGAGCGTGAGATAGAGGCGCAGCCGGTCGATGAAGGAGACGAGGCCCGGGGCGGCGTTCTCGACCGTGCGCACGCGCCACCCGGCGTCGGGGTGGCGAGCCGCGATCGCGTCCGCGACCGCCCGGGCGCTCCCCGGATCGGGCAGGGCGAGCCGGTATCGCCAGGCCACCAGGCTGCCCGGCTGCACGAGGCCGGTCGCCGGCAGGTCGGCCAGCCGGACGAGCGCCGGCGGCCCCAGGGTGATGGCCGACGTGCCGCGGTCCGGCTCGCGGATCACGGTGCCGCGGACGACGAACCCGGCCTCGCCGATCCGGACCGTGTCGCCAACCGTGGCGCCGAGGCGCCGGGCGAGCCCGGCCTCGAGGAGGACGGGCGGCGGCCCTCCTGTCCCGGCCAGCGCCGAAGCGGCCTCCGCCGGCTCGGTTTCGATCGCGCCGACCAGCGGGTGGGCGTCGTCGACCGCCTTCAGTTCCGCCAGCAGGCGCTGCGGCCCGGCATGGACCATCGCCCGCATCTCCGCCACCTCGGACAGCCGGCCGAGGGCCTGCAATTCGGCCCTGGTCCCGGGGTCGAGCGGGCGGTGGATCTGCCGGATCTCGATGTCGCCGCCGAGCAGGCGACGGGCGTCGGCGTCGAGGCCGGCGACGACGGCCGCGGCAAAGGAGCCGACGGCGGCGATCGCCGCCACGCCGAGCGCGAGGCAGGCGACGAAGAGGCGGAAGCCCGCCATGCCGGCGCGCAGTTCGCGCCGGGCGATGCGGACGGCGAAGGGCAGCGCCATAGTGGGGCGGGCGGGATCAGCCGGCCCGGGCGAGTGCCGGGCGGCGCTCGTCCGACACGATCCGGCCGTCCGCCAGCCGCACCACGCGGTCGGTGCGATCCGCGAGCGCCGTGTCGTGGGTGACGAGGACGAGGGCGGTGCCGGCGCGGCGGCGGAGGTCGAACAGCAGTTCGATCACCTGCTGCCCGGTGGCGCCGTCGAGGTTGCCGGTGGGCTCGTCGGCGAGAAGCAGCCGCGGCCGGGCGACGAAGGCGCGGGCCAGCGCCACGCGCTGCTGTTCGCCGCCGGAGAGCTGGCCCGGATAGTGGTCGAGGCGGTGGCCGAGCCCGACCCGGTCGAGCGCCGCCCGGGCCTCGGCGAACGCGTCGCGCCGGCCGCCCAGTTCGAGCGGAATGGCGACGTTCTCGACCGCCGACATGGTCGGAATGAGCTGGAACGACTGGAAGACGATGCCGACATGCTGCCGGCGGAACCGCGCCAGCCCGTCCTCGGAGAGCGTCGCGAAATCGACCCCGCCGACCGCGACGCGTCCGGCGGTCGGCCGCTCCAGGCCCGCGGCCACCATCAGCAGGGTCGATTTGCCGGAGCCGGAGGGGCCGACGATGCCGACGGTCTCGCCCTCGCCGATCGCGAGGTCGATGCCGCGCAGGATGTTGACGATGCCGGCCGCGCTCGCCAGCTTCACCTCGACGGAGGACAGCGCGACGAGGGGCAGGGCGGTGGCGGATGCGGAGGGCGGCATGGAGGGGCTGGAACCATCGGTCGGGGTGGACGGCCGGCGCGGCATTGGCCGGATCGCGACCAGCCCGGTTCCGCCTCGCAGATATGGCCCCCTTCGGCGCTTCGTCAACGCCGCGCCGCTTCTGCTCCTGTTCCTGCTCGGGTGGGCCGGCGATGCCGCCGCCGCGCCCCGCAAGCTGCTCGCGCTCGGCGACAGCCTGACCGCCGGCTACGGCCTGCCGGCGGGGGACGGCTTCACCGCCCGTCTCGAGGCGGCGCTGCGGTCGGCCGGCCGCGACGTCACGGTGCTGAACGGCGGCGTATCCGGCGACACCTCGGCCGGCGGGCTGGCGCGGCTCGACTGGGCGCTGGCCGACCGCCCGGACGCGGCGCTGGTCGCACTCGGCGCCAACGACGCCCTGCGCGGGCTCGACCCGGCCGAGGCCGAGCGCAACCTCTCGGCCATCCTCGCCCGGCTGGCGGAGGCCCGGGTGCCGGCGCTGCTGGTGGGGATGCGGGCGCCGCCCAACCTCGGGCGGGACTATGCGGCGGCCTTCGACGGCATCTATGCCCGGCTGGCGGCCCGGCATCGTGTGGCGCTCCACCCCTTCTTTCTCGACGGCGTCGCCGCCGACCGCGACCTCAACCAGCAGGACGGCATCCATCCGAACGCCCGCGGGGTGGCGGTGATGGTGGAGCGCATCCTGCCGGCGGTGACCGCCCTTCTCGACCGGGTCGGGCGCGGCGACTAGTTGGCCATCGCCATGACGGCGGCGGCGGCCAGCATGACGGCGGCGTTGGCCGCCACGATGAAGAGGAACTCCATGTCCCGTGGCTCCGAAGGGGTTTCCGTATCGGCAACGGGCCTTCCGGAACCGGGTTCCGCTGCCCGAAAAATGCCGCCTTGCCGCCGAATTGCCACAGGTCGCCGGGGGGCCGATGACGAGCCCGTGAGGCCGTCTGGGCGGCCGCCGTCGCCGGGTCTACATTGATCGCCGGATCGCTATCCGGAGATGGTCGCAATGAGCCTGGGCAAGCTGTTCGGGCGTGCGCACGGCGCGCCGGCGAGTCTCTTTCCGGTCGCCATGGCCGAGGAGGACTGGCGCCGCTGCCTGGCGCCGGACGCCTTCCGCGTGCTGCGCGAGCACGGGACGGAGCCACCCCATTCGAGCCCGCTCGACGGCGAGCGGCGGCCGGGCCGCTTCCTCTGCGCCGGATGCGGGCAGCCGCTCTTCGACGCCGCCGACAAGTTCGACGGCGGCACCGGCTGGCCGAGCTTCTGTCGCCCCCTCGAGTGCGCGGTCGGCCGGGCGGACGACGGGGTGGAGGCCACGGCCGGAACCGAGGTGCATTGCGCCAACTGCGGCGGCCATCTCGGACACGTCTTCGCGGACGGTCCGCCGCCGACGGGGCTGCGCTACTGCGTCAACGGCGTCGCGATGACGTTCGAACCGCAGGCCGCCGAGCCGGACCCGGTGCCCGGCCGCCCCGCCTGCGGCCGCCGGTGAAGGACCTCGACGCCGCGGCCGGCGCCGACCTCGGATCCTGCCCGCTCTGCGACCGCCCGATGGTCGCCGGGCCCAGCGTCAACCTGCACCATCTGGTGCCGCGGCGCTTCAAGGGACGCGAGGCGATCGCCGTCCACCGCATCTGCCACGACAAGATCCACGCCGTCCTGTCCGAGAAGGACCTGCGCGACCGCTATCACACCGTCGAGCGCCTGCGCGCGCAGCCGGAGATCGCCGCCTTCCGCCGGTGGGTCGCCGGCAAGCCGCCGACCTTCGTCGACGGCCACCACCGGGCGCGCCAGGGGGGCCCGCGCCGCCGCTGACACCTGCGAGCGGGTGCCGCAATTATCTGTTTCCCATCCGCTACCCCGGGTCCAAAATGGCGGCGACTTGTCGAACGGGGGCGCGGGACCGGCCGGGGGCGGCCCCTCCGCAGCCCCCAGGAACCGGGAGAGGGAATGTCCGCGCTCGCTGCCTTCGTCCGCTGGGGCGAAGCGGTGAACCATCGGGTCGGGGAATGGGTGAAGTGGCTGACCCTGGCCACGGTGCTCGTCTGCGCGACCGTGGTCTTCATCCGCTACGCACTCCATACCGGCCTGATCTGGCTCCAGGACCTCTATGTCTGGATCCATGGCGCCGTCTTCATGCTCGGCGCCGGCTACACCTTCATGGCCAACAAGCATGTCCGCGTCGACATCTACTATGCCCGCCGGAGCCGGCGGACGCAGGCGTGGCTCGATCTCGTCTCGACGATCGTGTTCCTCTTCCCGTGGATCCTCGTGCTCGGCTGGTACGGCTGGCCCTACGTCCTGGCCTCGTTCGCGCTGCAGGAGCCGTCGTCGCAGGTGGGCGGGATGCCGGGGCTGTTCGTCCTCAAGGCGACCATCCTCGTCTTCTGCCTGCTGATGGGCCTGCAGGGGCTCGTCGTCCTGGCGCGCAGCGTGCTGACGATCGCCGGGCGCGAGGCCCTGCTGCCGGCGGCCCCCGCCGTGGCCGAACAGTAGGGGCGCCGGAATGGACGGTCTCAACACCGGCGACTGGCTCAGCATCCTGCTCTTCGCCTCGGTGATCGGCACGCTGCTGATCGGCTATCCCATCGCCATCACGCTCGCCGGCACCTCGCTCGTCTTCGCCTGGATCGGCCACGCCTTCGGCGTCTTCGACTACCAGCTCCTGAGCGGGCTGCCGTCGCGCTACCTCGGCTCGATGATCAACGAGGTGCTGGTCGCGGTTCCGCTCTTCATCTTCATGGGGCTGGTGCTGGAGCGGTCGGGCATCGCCGAGATGCTGCTGACCACGATGGGCCAGCTCTTCGGCAAGCTGCGCGGCGGCCTCGCCTATTCGGTGGTGCTGGTGGGGGCGCTGCTCGCCGCCTCGACCGGTGTCGTCGGCGCCACCGTCATCACGATGGGCCTCATCAGCCTGCCGGCGATGCTGCGGGCGGGCTACGATCCCAAGCTCGCGACCGGTACCATCTGCGCCTCGGCGACGCTGGCGCAGATCATCCCGCCGTCGACGGTGCTGATCTTCGTCGGCGACCTGCTGGCCGGCGTCAACCAGGCGGCGCAGCTCCGTCTCGGGAACTTCTCGCCCGATCCGATCTCGGTGGGCGACCTCTTCGCCGGCGCCCTCCTGCCGGGCCTCTTCCTGTGCGGGCTCTATCTGCTGTGGGTCGTCTACAAGGCGATCTTCCAGCCGGAGACGGTGCCGGCCCTGAAGATGACCGACGCCGAGCGGCGCGGCCTGCCGAAGCGGGTGGTGATCGCCCTCATCCCGCCGCTCGGTCTCATCGTCGCCGTCCTCGGCAGCATCCTGGGCGGCATCGCCACCCCCACCGAATCCGCTTCGATCGGCGCGATCGGCGCGCTGCTGCTGGCGGCGGCGAACCGCAGGCTTGGCTTGGACACCCTGGCCTACGCCGCCCGCAATACCATGGTCACCACCTCGATCATCTTCGTGATCGTGCTGGCGGCGTCGCTGTTCTCGCTCGTCTTCCGCGGGCTGGGCGGCGAGCACTTGGTCGAGACGGCCTTGAAGAACGTGCCGGGCGGCGCCTTCGGCGCGATGCTCGCCGTCATGGCGGTGATGTTCATCCTCGGATTCTTCCTCGACACGTTCGAGATCATCCTCATCACGCTGCCGATCTGCGGCCCGGCGCTCATCCTGCTCGGGCTCGACCCGCTCTGGATCGGGGTCATGATCGGGGTCAACCTGCAGACGAGCTTCCTCACCCCGCCGTTCGGCTTCACCCTCTTCTA
>NZ_JAYSFE010000144.1:0-10703 GCF_041913585.1 Allostella sp. | reverse complement strand
ACCGCATCGTGCAGCGCCGCCAGGTGGCCCTGCTCGGCGCCCGCTCGGTGCCGCTGGTGCCGCAGCCGCAGGCGGTGCGCGACTGGGCGATGCTGGGCTTCTGCGCCGCCGTCGGCGCCGTCATCCTCGGCATCCTCGCCACGGCCGTCTATGCCTCGCTGGTCAAGCTCTGGCCCTACAACCTGTCGCTCGGGTTCCAGAACTACGTCTTCGAGGATTTCGATTCCGACGGCTGGTCGTCCTACTACAACAGCCTGCGGATGGCGGCGGGGGTCGCCCTGTTCGGCACGGCCTTCGTCTTCACCGGCGCCTATCTCGTCGAGAAGGGCAAGGGCGCCGGCTGGGCGCGGCAGTTCCTCCATCTCCTGGCCATGGTGCCGCTCGCGGTGCCGGGGCTGGTGCTCGGGCTCGCCTACGTCTTCTTCTTCAATGCCCCGGGCAACCCGTTGGGCGGCCTCTACGGCACCATGACGCTGCTCGGGATCTGCACGGTCGCGCACTTCTACACGGTCGCCCATCTCACGGCGACGACGGCGCTGAAGCAGCTCGACCCGGAGTTCGAGGCGGTCTCGGCCTCCCTCCAGGTGCCGTTCTGGCGGACGTTCCTGCGGGTGACGGTGCCGGTCTGCCTGCCGGCCATCGTCAACATCGCCATCTACCTCTTCGTCAACGCGATGACGACGGTCTCGGCGGTGATCTTCATCTACACCGCCCAGACCAAGCTCGCCTCCGTCGCCATCGTCAACATGAACGACAGCGGCGCCATCGCGGCGGCGGCGGCCATGGCGGTGGTGGTGACGGCGACCTCCGCCGCCGTCAAGCTGGTGGAGACGCTCGTCTCCGGCGTGCTGCTGCGGCGGTCCCAGCGCTGGCGGCAGCGCTGACCGCCGGGGCGGGATCGGCGGCGTAGAGCGCCCGGTACCAGATGTCGCTCAGGATCTGGGCGATCGTCTCGGGATCGTCGGCGAAGCGCACCAGCGGCGGCTCGCTCGCGCCGTAGACCTTGCGCAGCAGCGCGTCGACCGCGCCGATGACCGCATGGATCAGCAGTTCCTGGCGGCGCGGCGGCAGTGCCGCGGCGGGCGCGCCGAAGCGGGCGATGCTGCGCGTCACCCGCGCCACCAGGCCGGCGTCCGCCCGGCTGCCGATCTCGGCGACCAGCGGGTCGTCCGAGCGCAATGTCAGGAAGCAGCGCATCAGGCCGACGTTGCGGCGGTAGACGTCGACATAGTGACGGTTGGCGGCGTGGATCGCCGCATAGGGGTCGTCGACCCGGGCGAGCGACGGCCGCATCCCGCGGATCGCCCCGAGGAAGCCGCGCAGCACCGCCAGCACGATCTCGTGCTTGCCGGCATAGTAGCGGTAGAAGGTGCCGTGGGCGAGGCCGGCCCGCTCGGTGATCTCGTCGACCGTGAGGCGGCCGTAGCTCGTCTCCTCCAGCAGTTCCGCCGTGGCGATCTCGAGCCGGAGCCGCGTGCGCTCGACCTTGCGGGCGCTGCGCAGGGCCGCCAGCTGCTCTGCCAGGTGCCGGGCATATTCGACGGCGGCCATCGCTCCTCCAGTGCGGACGGTTCCTCCAATGCACCAGCCGAAGGCCCGTTGACAAGAAATGACGATAGCGTCACTTTTCCCGATCAGAGGATCAGGGAAGGATCGGGGACGCAATGCAGCGGGCCGGCCAGGGTCTGGCGAAGGGTGCCTCGGTCGTGTTCCGCGGGCTCCGGCAGGTCTACGGCGCGACGGTCGCGCTCGAGGATTTCAGCCTCGAGGTCGCGGCCGGCGAGTTCCTGACCCTGCTCGGGCCGTCGGGCTCGGGCAAGACGACGGCGCTCAACGCGCTCGCCGGCTTCATCGAAATGAGCTCGGGCCACATCGCCATCGACGGCGTGCCGATCTCCGCCCTGCCGACCGAGAAGCGGAACATCGGCATGGTGTTCCAGAACTACTCGCTGTTCCCGCATCTCGACGTCCTCGACAACATCGCCTTCCCCTTGCGGATGCGCGGCGTGCCGCGGCGCCAGGCGCGCGAGCGCGCCCAGGCCGCGCTCGACCTGATCCGCCTGCCCGAGTACGGGCGGCGCATGCCGCATCAGCTCTCCGGCGGCCAGAAGCAGCGCGTCGCCTTCGCCCGCGCCATCGTCTTCGAGCCGCGCGTGCTCTTGATGGACGAGCCGCTGGGCGCCCTCGACCTCAAGCTGCGCGAGGCGATGCAGCTCGAGATCAAGCAGTTCCAGCGGCAGATCGGCTGTACCGTCATCTACGTCACCCACGACCAGGGCGAGGCGCTGACGCTGTCCGACCGCATCGTCGTCATGGACAAGGGCCGGGTGCTCCAGGTCGGCACGCCGAAGGAGATCTACGACCAGCCACGCACCCGCTTCGTGGCCGAGTTCATCGGCGTCAACAACCTGCTGCCGGTGATCGCGGGCGCGCCCGGCACGGCGGCGCTGGAAGGGGTGGGCGCGGTCGCGGCCGCGGTCCCCGACGGCGCCCGCTGGGCGGCACTCCGCCCGGAGGTGCTGGCGGCGGCGCCGGGCGAGGGCCCGATCGCCGGCACCATCACCGACGTCATCTTCCTCGGCGACGTGGTGCGCTACGCGGCGCGCTGCGACCGGGGCGGCACCCTGCTCTTCGCCCAGCGCCGCGAGCCGGGCGGCGGCGCCCATGCCGTGGGCGCCCGCGTCGCCTTCGCGATCGACCCGGCCGACATCGTCTTCCTGGCCGAATAGCGCCGGCCCCGTTCATCCGCTCCCGGAGGAAGGACCACCCGAGCATGACGAACATCTCCCGCCGCCGGTTCACGACCGGCATCGCCGCCGCCGGTGCGCTCGCCGTCCTGGCCGGCCCCGCCGCGGCGCAGGTCACGATCACCGTCAACGGGTCGGGCGGCAGCCTCGCCCAGACCATCACCCGGATCTACGAGGAGCCCTTCGCCAGGGAGACCGGCATCAAGGTCCGGGCGACGGCGCCGGTCAGCCTGCCGAAGCTGAAGGCGATGGTGGAATCGGGCAACGTCGAGTGGGACATGACCGAGCTCGGCGGCTCTGACGTCATCGAGGCGACGAAGCACGGCTGGCTCCAGCCGGTCGACTGGAAGTTCGTCGACCCCGACAACAAGCTGCCGGACATCGCCAAGCGGCCGAACGCGATGGTGACCGCGACCTTCTCGACCGTGCTCGCCTACCGCACCGACAAGTTCCCGGCCGGCAAGGCGCCGAAGAGCTGGGCCGACTTCTGGAACGTCAAGGACTTCCCCGGCCCGCGCGCGCTGCAGAACTCGCCGGTCGGCAATCTCGAGTTCGCGCTGCTGGCGGACGGCGTCGCGCCGGACAAGCTCTATCCGCTCGACGTCGAGCGCGCCTTCAAGAAGCTCGACCAGATCAAGGACAAGATCACGGTCTGGTGGACCACCGGCGCCCAGCACGTCCAGCTCCTGGTCGACGGCGAAGTGGTCATGACCTCGGTCTGGAACGGGCGCATCACGCCGCTCCGCAGGGAAGGCCGTCCGGTCGCCATTACCTACCAGGGCGGTTCGCTGCAGCTGTCCTACTGGGGCATCCCCAAGGGCGCCAAGCACCCGAAGGAGGCGATGATGTACATGCGCACCCGCCTCGACGCGGCGAAGGGCGAGCAGTTCGTCTCCGAGGTGCCCTATCCCGGCTTCATCCCGGGCCTCGTCGAGCGGCTGAAGCCGGAGGTGGCGCGCGACCTGCCGATCCATCCGGACAATGTCGCGGTGCAGTTCCGCTTCGACCCCGAATGGTGGGCCGAGCGGCGGGCGCCGCTGACCGAGCGCTGGAACGCCTGGCTGCTGCAGTAGCCGCAAGGCCGGGGGACCCGCCCAGATGAGCCGCCGCCGCTCGCTCCAGCTCGCCCTCCTGCTCGGGCCGGCGGTGGCGCTCATCGGGCTTCTCTTCCTCTACCCGCTGTTCGGGGTGATGAAGCAGAGCCTGTTCAACCCGGGCTTCACCCTCGAATCCTTCGACAAGCTCGCGACCTCGCCGGTTGCGGCGATCGTCCTCCGGCGCACCTTCCTGCTGGCGCTGACGGTGACCCTCCTGTGCTGCGTCCTCGGCTACCCGATCGCCTACTACCTCGCGACCATGTCGAAGCGCTGGCGCGCCTTCTTCCTCTACCTGATCCTGCTGCCGTTCTGGATCAGCGTGCTGATCCGCACCTACACCTGGATGGTGCTGCTCGGCCGCGAGGGCCTCGTCAACAAGGCACTCCTCGGGCTGGGGCTGGTCGACCAGCCGGTCCAGATGCTGTTCACCGGCTTCGCCGTCCACCTCGCGATGGTGCAGATCCTGCTGCCGATCATGATCCTCACCTGCTTCGCGGCGATGGTCGAGATCGACCCGCAGCTCGTGCGCGCCGCCCGCACGCTGGGCGCCTCGCCGTTCAAGGCGTTCGCCCGCGTCTTCTTCCCGATGAGCATCGGCGGTGCCGCGGCCGGCGCCATCATCTGCTTCATCCTTTCGCTCGGCTTCTACGTCACCCCGGCGCTGCTCGGTGGGCGGCGCAACATCATGCTGGCCAACCTGATCGACTTCGAGGTCCACCAGACGCTGAACTGGAGCTTCGCCTCGGCGCTGGCGCTGGTGCTGCTGGCGGCGACCCTCGTCCTGCTCGCCCTCTTCCGCCTCGTCGCGCCCGAGCGGCGCCTGCACGGCTGAGAGGGCCGCGCGCGATGACCCGCTTCCTGCTCGGCGTCTATTTCGCGATCGCGGTCGCCTTCCTGGTGATGCCGCTCGTCCTGCTGGTGCCGATCTCGCTGACCGACAGCCAGTTCCTCGAGTTCCCGCCGCGGCAGGTCTCGCTGCGCTGGTACCGCGAGTTCTTCGTCGACCAGAGCTGGGTCGCGGCGACGATGCTGAGCTTCAAGGTGGGGATCGGCGCGACCGCGGTCGCGCTCGTCGTCGGCACGCTGGCCTCGGTCGCGATCGTGCGCGGCAGCTTCCCCGGCCGGCGCCTGCTCCACGCCCTGCTGGTCGCGCCGCTCATCATTCCGACGGTGATCCTGGCGCTGGCGCTCTTCATCGTCTTCCTGCGCTGGAAGTGGGTCGACAACGTCCCGGCGCTGATCTTCGCGCATGCGGTCTGTGCCCTGCCCTACGTCGTGCTGATCGTCTCCTCGGCGCTGCGCAGCTTCGACACGACGCTGGAGCGGGCGGCGCGCGTGCTCGGCGCCAGCCCGGTCCGCGCCTTCTTCAGCGTGACGCTGCCCTATCTCGGGCCGTCGATGTTCGCCTCCTCGCTGCTCGCCTTCTTCGCCTCCTTCGACGAGCTCATCATCACGCTCTTCGTCTCGGGCGGGCTGCAGACCCTGCCGGTCCGCATCTGGACCGACCTCATGCTGCGCCTCGACCCGACGGTGGCGGCGGCCGCGACGATGCTGATCGTCGTCAGCGTCGTCGGCATGGCGGTCGCCGAATATTTCCGCCAACGCAACGTCCGCCGCTACGGGGGCTGACCCCGGCGGCACCTCCAGGAGAGCCCGACTTGAGCCTGTCCCTGCTCGATCACGTCGCCGCCCTGCGCGCCCGCATCGAGGCGACGCCGTTCGCCCGCAATCTCGGCGCCTTCGTCGACGAGGTCGTCGCCCGCAACGGCGGTGCGACCCTGTGGACCTTCTTCGACGAGCAGCGCAGCGCGACCTATGCCGAGGCCAAGGTGGCGATCGACCGCATGGCCGAGGCGCTCGCCCATGCGGGCGTCCGCCAGGGCAGCCATGTCGGCGTCATGCTGCCCAACGTGCCCGAGTTCCCGACCACCTGGTTGGCGCTCGCCCGGCTCGGCGCCGTCATGGTGCCGATCAACATCGGCTACACGGCGCGCGAACTGCACTACGTCCTGACCGATTCCGAGGCCGGCTTCCTCGTCATCGACCGCTCCTGCCTGCCGACGCTGGACGCAATGAATGCCGAGACGCCGGTGCTCGACCACGACCACGTCCTGGTGCTGGGCGGCGACGGCACCGCCGGACGGCCGCTGGAGGCGCTGCTGCGCGACGCCCCGGCGCGGCGCGGCCCGTGGCCGGAGCCGGCGCTCGATGACCTGATGAACATCCAGTACACGTCCGGCACGACGGGCTTCCCCAAGGGCTGCATGCTGACCCACCGCTACTGGCTGACGCTGGGCAAGGTGGCGGCGATGCGCGGCGAGGACGAGTGCCGCCGCATCCTGGTGGCGCAGCCCTACTACTACATGGACCCGCAGTGGCTGCTGCTGATGGCGATGTACAGCGACGGCCAGATCTTCGTCGCCCGCCGCGCCTCGTCCAGCCGCTTCATGGACTGGGTGCGGGCCTACGACATCGAGTACTGCCTCTTCCCCGGCGTCGTCGACAAGGAGCCGCCGTCGCCCCTCGACCGCCAGCACAAGCTGAAGCGCGTCTCGATCTTCGGGCTCGCCCGCCAGGCCCATGCCGACCTGGAGAAGCGCTTCGGCATGATCGCGCGGGAATCCTTCGGCATGACCGAGGTCGGCTCGGCGCTCTTCATGCCGCGCGAGGCGACCGACATGGTCGGCTCCGGCTCGTGCGGCGTGCCCTCGCCCTACCGCGAGGCGAAGATCTGCGACGAGGCGGGCAACGAGGTGCCGACGGGCGAGATCGGCGAGCTCTGCATCCGCGGGCCCGGCATCCTGCTCGGCTACTACCGCAAGCCCGAGGCGAACGCCGCCAGCTTCCGCGACGGCTGGTTCCGCACCGGCGACCTCTTCCGCCGGGACGAGCGCGGCTTCCACTACATCGTCGGCCGGGTCAAGGACATGATCCGGCGCTCGGGCGAGAACATCGCCGCCCGCGAGGTCGAGGCGGTGATCCGCGAGATCGACGAGATCGCCGAGGCGGCGGCGGTCGGCGTTCCCGACGCGCGCCGCGGCCAGGAGGTGAAGGCCTACATCGTGCTGAAGCCGGGCGTCGACCGGTCGGCGGTGTCGCCCGAACGGTTCTTCGCCCACTGCGAGGCGCGGCTCGCGAGGTTCAAGGTGCCGCGCTACCTCGAGTACCGCGACAGCCTGCCCAAGACCCCGTCGGAGAAGATCGCCAAGCAGCGCCTCGTCGACGAGAAGCCGGACCTGCGCGCCGACAGCTACGACCGTGTCGACGGCGTGTGGCGCTGAAGAGAGGGAGACGGACCATGCCGCTCGACTACGAGAAGAAGGGCCACATCGCCTACTTCACCATCCGCAACGGATCGGTGAACCCGATGACGCCGGCGCTCCACAAGCAGATGTACCAGACGATGCTGGAGTTCCTCGCCGACGAGGAGGTCCGGGTCGGCATCATGACGGGCGCCGGCGAACGGGCCTTCTCCGCCGGCGACGACATCAAGACCCAGTACACGAGCTACCAGACCCCGGCCGAGGAGATGTCGGCCCATCTCTGGTCGCGCCACCGGGTCGAGGAGGAGGAGCCCCGGACCTTCGCCTGGTCGCGCGACGTGCTGGCGCTGGAGCGCTTCAAGCCGATCATCGGCGCGGTGCGCGGCTACTGCCTCGGGCAGGGGATGATCTATCTCCTGCACCTGACCGACATCCGCGTCGCCTCCGACGACGCCAGGCTGGGCTTCCCGGAGATCGCCTACGGCATGGGCGGCGCCGGCGGCTCGTCGCGCCTGTCGCGCCACCTGCCCCACGTCGTCGCCCTCGAGATGCTGCTGACCGGCGACCCGATGTCGGCGGCGGACGCGCTCCGCTACAACCTCGTCAACCATGTCGTGCCGGGGCCGGACGTGATGGCCAAGGCGGAGGAGATCGCCGCCCGCATCGCCCGCCATCCGCCGCTCGCCGTCCGCATCGAGATGGAGGCCTACTACCGATCGATCGACCAGACCAAGCTCGACGCGCTCGCCTTCACCAAGCATCTCTACCGCATGCAGCGGATGGCGCACGGGACCGGAAGCGAGAAGGTCGGCCGGTTCCTCTACAAGAAAGACGATGCCGGCTGAGTCCGCCCCGAAGCTTCGTATTGTGACAGTCGGCCGGCGGCCCTAGGGTTGCCGGCCATCCGGGGAAGCAGGGGATCCGAGCATGCAGCCGAGGGACGTTCGCACGGTCGCCGATGCCAGGGCCATCGTCGAGGCGCGGGGCCTGACCCACGTCAAGGTGGGGGTGTTCGATGCCGACGGCATCCTCCGCGGCAAGTACATGTCCCGCGCCAAGTTCTTCTCGGCGCTGGAAGGGGGCTTCGGCTTCTGCGACGTCGTGCTCGGCTGGGATTCCAACGACCAGCTCTACGACAACACGACCTACACCGGCTGGCACACCGCCTATCCCGACGCGCCGGTGCGGGTCGTCCCCGAAAGCTGCCGCGAGATCCCGTTCGAGGCGCCGGGCCTCTTCTTCCTGGCGGAGTTCGCGCCGCCGGCCGACACGATCTGCCCGCGCGGCACGCTGCGGCGGGTCCTCGACCGGGCGAAGTCGATGGGCTTCCGGGTCAAGGCCGCGGTCGAGTACGAGTTCTTCGTCTTCGACGAGACGCCGCACTCGGTGCGCGAGAAGGGCTACCGCAACCTGAAGCCGATCACCCCCGGCTATTTCGGCTACTCGGTGCTGCGCAACTCCGTCTGGTCGGACTTCTACCGCGAGCTGCTCGAGACCTGCGAGCGCATGGACCTGCCGATCGAGGGCCTGCACACCGAGACCGGGCCGGGCGTGCTGGAGGCGGCGATCACCGTCGACGATGCCCTGAACGCGGCCGACAAGGCCGCACTCTTCAAGACCTTCGCCAAGATCGTCGCCCAGCGCCGCAACCTGATGGCGACCTTCATGGCCAAATGGTCGCCGGACTGGCCCGGGCAGTCGGGCCACATCCACACTTCGCTGACGGACCTCGACGGCAAGCCGGTCTTCCGCGACGCGGACGGCGAGGGCGGCATGTCGAAGACCATGCGCCACTTCGTCGCCGGGCAGCAGGCGCTGCTGCCCGAGGTGCTGGGCATGGTGGCGCCGACGGTCAATTCCTACACCCGCCTCATCCCCGGCTTCTGGGCGCCGACCAGCGCCACCTGGGGCATCGAGAACCGGACGACGGCCTTGCGCGTCATCCCCGGCGGCGAGAAGTCGCAGCGCGTCGAGTACCGCATCGCGGCGGCCGACGGGAACCCGTACCTCGCGCTCGCCGCCGCCATCGGCAGCGGCCTGTGGGGCATCGAGCACGGGCTGGAGCCGACGCCGGCTGTCCGGGGCAACGCCTACGAGCAGAAGGCGCAACGCCGCCTCGCGCTGCCGGCGACGCTGGGCGAGGCGGCCGGCCGCCTGAAGGCGTCCAAGGCGGCGCGTGCCCTCTATGGCGACGCCTTCGTCGACCATTTCGCCGCCACCCGCGAGTGGGAGGAGCGGGAGGCGCGCCGCGCCATCACCGACTGGCAGCTCGCCCGCTACTTCGAGATCATCTGAGAAAGCGCCGCCCGATGTCCGCCCCTGCCGACGCCTATCGCCACCTCCGCGCCAACTGGAGCTATCCGACCGCCGTCCGCTTCGGCGTCGGCCGCCTGAAGGAACTGGCCGGCGCCTGCCGCGCCGCCGGGATCGCCCGGCCGCTCGTCGTCACCGATCCGGGCTTGGCGAAGCTGCCGCTCCTGGCACAGGTGATGGACCTGCTGAAGGAAGCCGGGCTGCCGGCTGCCCTCTTCTCGCAGATCAAGCCGAACCCGGAGGGCCGGAACATCGACGACGGCGTCGCCGCCTTCCGCTCGGGCGGGCATGACGGCGTCGTCGCCATCGGCGGCGGCAGTGCGCTCGACGCCGGCAAGGCGATCGCCTTCCAGGCCGGGCAGACCCGGCCGCTCTGGGACTTCGAGGACATCGGCGACTGGTGGACGCGCGCGGACGCGGCCGCCATCGCCCCCATCGTCGCCGTGCCGACGACGGCCGGGACCGGCTCGGAGGTCGGTCGCGCCTCGGTCGTGACGCACGAGCCGACCCGGACCAAGAAGATCATCTTCCACCCGAAGATGCTGCCGGCGATCGTCATCGCCGATCCCGCGGTGACGGCGGGCCTGCCCGCCAACATCACCGCCTGGACGGGCATGGATGCGCTTGCCCACAATCTCGAGGCCTATTCCTCGACCTACCATCACCCGCTCGGCGACGGCATCGCGGTCGAGGGCATGCGGCTGGTGAAGGAGTGGCTGCCGCGCGCGGTCGCCGACGGCAGCGACCTCGAGGCGCGCGCCCACATGCTGGCGGCCGCCAGCATGGGCGCCATCGCCTTCCAGAAGGGGCTGGGTGCCATCCACGCGCTGAGCCATCCGGTCGGCGCCGTCTACGACACCCACCACGGGCTGACCAACGCGGTGTTCATGCCCTACGTGCTCGCCTTCAACCGCCCGGCGGTCGCGGCGAAGCTCGACCGGGCGGCGGCCTATCTCGGCCTCGAGGGCGGCTTCGACGGGTTCCTCGCCTGGGTGCTGGAACTGCGCGCGCAGCTGAATATCCCGCACGCCGCGGGCGCCCTCGGCATCGAGCCGGCGAGGCTCGACATGCTGGCCGAGATGGCGGCGGCCGACCCGACTGCCGGCGGCAACCCGGTCAAGGTCGGCGCCGCCGAGCTGCGCGGCCTCTACGAGCGGGCGCTCGCCGGCACCGTCTGACACCAAGTCCGCAGTTCAAGGACTCATGGTGGCGGCCAGCGTCCGTGCGTCCCTCGACTTCGCTCGGGATGAGAAAATTCAATCAAAACAATAGCGTCCCTGATC
>NZ_JAYSFE010000143.1:0-10880 GCF_041913585.1 Allostella sp. | reverse complement strand
GAGATGGTGAAGAAGGGCACGTTCGCCTCGCCGGCGATGGCGCGGGCGAGCAGGGTCTTGCCGGTGCCGGGCGGGCCGACCAGCAGGACGCCCTTGGGGATGCGGCCGCCCAGGCGCTGGAACTTCTGCGGGTCGCGCAGGTACTCGACGATCTCCTCCAGCTCCTGCTTGGCCTCGTCGATGCCGGCGACGTCGTCGAAGGTGACGCGGCCGACCTTCTCGGTCAGCAGCCGCGCCCGCGACTTGCCGAACCCCATGGCCCGGCCGCCGCCCGACTGCATCTGGCGCATGAAGAAGATCCAGACGCCGATCAGCAGCAGCATCGGGAACCACTGGATCAGCACGTAGAGCAGCGACGGCGAGCCCGAATCCTCCGGCGAGGCGGCGATCCGGACATTGTGCTGCGTCAGCTTGCCGACGAGGTTGGCATCGCGCGGGGCGTAGGTCGTGAACGCCCGGCCGTCGCTGAAATGCCCCGACAGCGTGCTGCCGCCGCCGCCGGCGGTCTGGATGGTGACGTCGGACACCCGCCCGTTCGTCACCTCGTTGAGGAAGTCGGAATAGGCGAGGCTCGACTGCGGGCCACGCGTCGTCGACCCCTGGAAGAGGTTGAACAGCGCCACGAGCAACAGCCCGATGATGACCCAGAGAGCGAGATTCTTGCCGAAATTGTTCACGTTCGGGGCCCTTCCCCTCCGCATCCGGAGCGACCGCGGCCATGCCGCCGTAGACCCCGATCGATGTTCGGACCGGCGATCGTCCCGCCGGCCCTTTCCACAAATAATGCGACCCTCGCATTAAACAACCGCGAACGGCCCACCTGCAAGCGCACGCACGGGCTGGAACCACGCCTCGACCCGCGGCACATCCTCGCGGGCCCGCCAGCCGGCGGTCGGAATCGCGAGCAGCGCGTCGCCGCACCAGATGGCGGGCAGGGTCGGCCGCACCGGCCCGGGCACGCCGGCGAGGCAGTCGCGCGGCGCCGGGCGCCGGTCGCCGAGCGCGCCGACGCGACAGGAGGGCGGCATTCCCGGCGGAACCGCCAGGGCGAAGCGATCGTCCCATCGCACGACGGACGACGCGGCCAGCGGCACGTCCGGCCCCGTCGCGGCCGGCTCGCGGCAGGCGAGCACCTGGCCGCGCCAGGGCAGGAAGCGGCAGCCGCCCAGGGTCCGCGGGGCGAAGGGCGCGCCGAGCGCCATCCGCAGCCGTTCGATCGCGGCGCCGCGGGCGCCATGGACGCCGGGATCGCCGACCGTGGCGACGACACCCTGCAGCAGCCGGCGCACGACGTCGGCCGGAAGGGCGGCCAGCCCGCCCGCGGCGAGGAGAAGATGGCCCTCGGGCGCGACGCGGACGTGGTCGGCGGCGGCGCGGGCGACCTGCCGCTCGAGGCCGGCCCGCCGGAGGCCCGCGCCCGCGGCGGCGGCCAGCAGGGTGTCCGCATCGATCCCCTCGCGGCGCAGGCGCACGCGCCGGAAGCGGACGTCGTCGTTGCTCGGGTCCTCGATCCAGTCCTGGCCGCGCGCGTCGAGCGTCGCCGTCAGGCGGCCGCGGGGCATGGCGAGTAGCGGCCGGAGCAGCCGCGGTCCGTCCGTCTCCCGGCAGGGCGCCATGCCGGCGAGGCCATCCTGGCCGCTCGCCCGGCCGGCGCGGATCGCCACGGTCTCCGCCTGGTCGCCGCGATGGTGCCCGACCAGCAGGTGCAGGATGCCCGCCTCCCGGCAGGCGGCGGCGAGGAGACGGTAGCGGAACTCGCGGGCCGCCGCCTGGATCCCCACCGCCGGGCGAGGGCCGTCGTGGCTGAGGACGCGATGCCGGATGCCCCGGCCGGCGAGCCAGCGCCCGACCCGGGCCGCCTCGGCCGCGGCCTCCGGCCGCAGGCCGTGGTCGACGGTGAGGCCGAGCACCGCGCCGCCACGGGCGGCGGCCCATTCGGCGGCCAGCAGGGTGAGCGCCATGCTGTCGCGCCCGCCCGAGACCGCCACCGCGAGTTCGGGCCCGGGCTCGAACGGCGCGAAGCCGGCCATCGCCGCCGCGAACTCGGCGGCGGCGATGGGCGCGTCCACTGCCTGGGCAGCCGTCAGCAGCCGAGGCGCTGGCGCTCGCGCTTGGCCCGATCCTTGATGTTGGCCGGGGCGTCCGGCGACTGGTCGAGGCGCCCGAGTGCCGCGCAGGCTTCCGGCTTCTTGTTGATCTGGGCCAGCGACATGCCGAGCTTCAGCAGGTTGTCCGGCGCCTTGGCATTCTTGGGATAGCGCTGGAAGCCCTCGCCGAAGGCGATCGCCGCGTTCTGGTAGTCCTGGCGGACATAGTAGGTCTCGCCCAGCCAGTATTGCGCGTTGCCGGCAAGCCCGTCGTTCGGATGCTGCCGCAGGAACGCCTTCAACGCCCGCTCGGCGCCGGCATAGTCGGCCTTGGCGAGCAGCGCGAACGCCTGGTCATATTGCTGCTGGGGCGCACCGGCCGGCAGCGTCCCCTCCGGGCGCGGCACTGCGGCGGTCTGCTCGGGGGCGCGCGGCGCCGCCGGCGGCGGGGACGATGCGGGCGGCGCACCGGCCGCCGGCCGCTGGGTCGTGGTTCCCGGTCCGGGAGGAGCGATCACCCGCGCTTGGCCAGGCGGCGGCAGCTCGCCCGAAGCCGGCAATGGCGTCGGGGCGGCGCGCGGCGGTTCCGGCGCGGGCCGGGGCGGCTCGGCCCGGGGCGCATCCGGACGGGGCGCATCCGGACGGGCGGGCTCGGCCGCCGCCGTCTGGCGGCCGCCGCGCTCGAGTTCGCCCAGGCGGAAGTCGAAATCGCGCTGCGCCCGCTCCTGCTGCTGGCGGCTCTGCTGGATCTGGTGCGTCAGTTCCTCGATCCGGCCGGTGAGGATGCGGATCTGCTCCTCGAGCTGGCCGATCCGGGTCTCCTGCTCGGCCAGCGCCGGCTGCCCGTACTGACCTTGCCCGTACTGGTTTTGGCCGTACTGGTTTTGGCCGTACTGGTTTTGGCCATAGGGGGAAGGCTGGCCGTACTGGGGGGCGCCGTACGGCTGGGCCGCGGCGGTCCCGGCCATCAGCGTCGAAGCCAGCAGGGTGGCAATCCAGGGACGCGACATCGTCGCCCTCCTCCTCGTCTCACCAGGGGCCGGGACCGGCGGAAGCGCCGGCGGCTCGCGATCGAACGCGCAGCCGGCGCTTCCGGGTCCCGTGCCGAAGCAGCGGACCGCCGTCAGTTGACGACGGTGACGGCGCGCCGGTTCTGGGCGTAGGCGGCCTCGTTCGACCCCACCACCGCCGGGCGCTCCTTGCCGTAGCTGCTGGTCGAGACGCGGGCGGCGGGAATGCCGAGCGCCACCATGTAGTTGCGCACCGCGACCGCGCGGCGCTCGCCGAGCGCGAGGTTGTATTCCCGGGTGCCGCGCTCGTCGGCGTGGCCTTCGATCACGATGCGGGTGTTGGGATAGCGGCGCAGCCACTCGGCCTGACGGGCGACCGTCTCGCGGGCCTCACCATTGAGGTCGGAGCGGTCGGTGTCGAAGAACACGCGGTCGCCGACATTGACCTCAAGGTCGCGCTGCGAGCCCGGGACGGCATCGCCGGCGCCGAGCCCCTGGGAAGACACGCCGGACCGGCTGCCGAGCCCGGCGGAGTCGACGCCGGAGGTCGTGGACCCGGCGGTGCCGTCGGTCGCCGCCGTCTCGGGCGTGCTCTCGCAGGCTGCCACCAGCAGGACGGCGGCAACCAGGCTCAGAATCTTCGTGCGCATGCGCTGTTTCTCCTTCGGCATGTGCTTGGGTTGGTCATGATCGGTGGTGGTCCGCAGCGCCCGTCCAGGTGAATCCCGGGCGGATTTCCAGCCCGGCTTCACAAGAAATCGCGGTCTTCCTGCTGCCGGGCACGATATCTAGGCCAAGTCAAGGAATCAAGGGCGACCAGGCCGGGTCCGAGGCGTCCTGGGGCGTCAGCACTTCGCGCTCGTTGAAGCCCGAGATGTCGATCGTGAAGAGGCGCGACGCGCCGCCGCGCCCGCCGCGGTCGGTCGACTGCTGGCGGAAGAACATGAGCACGCGGCCGTTCGGCGCCCAGGTCGGGCTCTCAACCAGGAACCCGTCGGTGATGATGCGCTCGCCCGAGCCGTCGGGGCGCATGACGCCGATCGAGAACTTCCCGCCCTCCATCTTGGTGAAGGCGATGAGGTCGCCGCGCGGCGACCAGGCCGGGGTGGCGTAGCGGCCGGAGCCGAAGCTGATGCGGCGGACCCCCGAACCGTCGGCCCCCATGACGTAGAGCTGCTGGGCGCCGCCGCGGTCGGAGTTGAAGACGATCTCGCGCCCGGTCGGCGAATAGCTGGGCGAGGTGTCGATCGCCGGATGGTTGGTCAGCCGCTGCATGGCGCGGCTGCGCAGGTCCATGGTGTAGATCTCGGTGTTGCCGTCCGACGACATGCTCATGATGACCTTGTTGCCGTCGGGCGAGAAGCGCGGGGCGAAGGTCATGCCGGGGAAGTCGCCGATCGCCTCGCGGCGGCCGGTGTCGATGTTGAGCACATAGACCTTGGGCTGGCGCTCGCCGAAGGTCATGTAGGCGATCTCCTGCGCCGTCGGCGAGAAGCGGGGCGTCATGACGAGGCTGCTGCCGTCGGTCAGGAAGCGGTGGTTGAAGCCGTCCTGGTCCATGATGGCGAGGCGCTTGGTGCGCTGGTTGGCCGGCCCGGATTCGGCGACATAGACGATGCGGGTGTCGAAATAGCCCTCCTCGCCGGTGATCCGCTTGTAGATCGCGTCGGCGATGATGTGGGCGATCCGGCGCCAGTTGTTGGGCTGCGTGAAGTAGGCGAGCCCGGTCATCTGCTGTTCGGCGAAGACGTCCCACAGCCGGAACTCGACCTTGAGGCGGCCGTCGCCCATCCGCTCGACGGAGCCGGTGACCAGCGCCTGGGCGCTGATGACGCGCCAGTCCTGGAAGCGCGGCGTGCCGCGCAGCGCCTGCGGGTCCTGGAGGAAGGAGCGCTGGTCGAGCGGCCGGAAGAAGCCGGAGCGCTCGAGGTCGGCCGTCACCACCTGGGCGATCTCGCCGCCGGTCGCGGCGTCGGGGCCGGCGCCCGAGAAGCGGGGAATGGCGATCGGCATCGGCTGCACGCGGCCGCGCGTGATGTCGATCCGCAGCTCGGCCATGGTCTCGCGGGCCGTCCCGGCCAGCGCCGCCAGCCCCAGGATCGCGAGGCAGGCGAGGCGCAGCAGCGCGGACGGCAGGCGGACGGCGGTTGCGGCGTGCGTCATGTCCCGAAATCCTTTGGATTGAACGCAAATACGGTCGATTTCCACTCTTCGTACTTGCCGCGCGGCAGCGGCAGCGGGTGGCAGTCCGGGTTCAGGACGGCACGGCGCGCGCTCTCGGCCACGGCGCGGAAGCGGGGATCGTTCTGGCCGCCGCTGGAATCGAGGATGCGGGCTTCGCGGACATTGCCCTGGACATCGATCTGGACCCGGATTTCGACGACGATGTGCTGGATGTCCTTGGCGGCCGCCGGGATGTTCCAGCACCGCGAGACCTGCTGCCGCACCGCGTCCATCTCGCTCGAGGTCAGGGTGTGGGCGATCGTCGGCGCCGCCGCGGCGACCTGGGTGCGCGCCGGCGGCGCCGGCGCGGGTGCCGCCCGCTGCGGACTGACCGGACGCGGCTCGGGCCGGCTGGGGCTCGGCCGCAGGTTGTTGAGGATCGCGTTGACGTCGAAATCGGGCGTCGGCTTCGCGTCCTTCTTGGGCTCGGCCTTGGCCGTCGCCTTCGGATCGGCGTGGGCCTCCTTCTTCGGCTCCGGCTTCTTCGGCTCGGGCTTGGCCGCGGCCTGCGCCTTCGGCGGCTCGGGCTTCGGAGGCTCGACCTTGGCCGGCTTCGGCGGCTCGGGCTTCGGCGGTTCCGGCTTCGGGGGCTCGGCCTTGGCGGGTTCGGGCTTGACGGGCTCGGGCTTCGGCTTGGGCTGCGGGCGCGGCGCCGGCTCGACGGCCGCGACCTGCGGCTTCGGCGGCTCCGGCTTGGGAGGCTCGGGCTTCGGCGGCTCGACCTTGGCCGACTTGGGGGGCTCGGGCTTGGGCGGCTCCGGCTTGGCCGGCTTCGGCGGTTCCGGCTTGGCAGGCTCCGGCTTCGGCGCCGGCTTGGGGGCCGGCGGCGGGGGCGGAGGCGGCGGAGGTGGGGGCGGCGGCGGGGGCGGCTTCGGCGGCTCCGGTTTCGGCGGCTCGGGCTTCGGCGGTTCGGGTTTCGGGGGTTCCGGCTTCGGCGGCTCGGGGGCCGGCGCCTCGGCGCGCAGCGGCTCGGGCTTGGGGAGCGGGCGCGGCGGCGGGCGCAACGACTGCGTCGGCGCCGCCGCCTTCTCCGCCACCGTCACCATCTCGAACACGACCGGGACATCCTCGCGCGGCTCGGGCTTGAACAGCTCCGGCAGGCCGACGAGCACCAGCGCGATCACTCCGGCATGCAGCGCCGCCGAGCCGACGAGGGCGCGCTTCATGCCGGATCCGGTTTCGTTGGCTTCGCGCACGACCAGATGTTCTCCGCGGCTCTGCCGGGCTAGCGCTGGCGGCCGCGCCGGGGCGCTTCCTCGGGCGCCGCCGCCGGCAGTTCGGCGATCAGCGCGACGCGCGCGAAGCCGGCCGCGTTGAGCGCGCCCATGACCTCCATCACCCGGCCGTAGACGATGTTGCGGTCGCCGCGGACGAAGACGCGCGCCTCGCGGTCGTTCTCGGTCACCGCGACCAGCCGGGCGACGAGGTTGTCGAGCGTGGTTTCCGCCTCCTGCAGGAAGATCTTGCCCTGCGCGTTGACGGATACGGTCACCGGCTCCTTCTGTTCGCTGATCGTCGGCGCCGACGCCTTCGGCAGGTCGACCGGGACGCCGACGGTGAGCAGCGGCGCGGTGACCATGAAGACGATGAGCAGCACCAGCATGACGTCGACGAACGGCGTCACGTTGATCTCCGACATGGGGACGTAGCGCCGGCCGCCGCGGCCGCTCGCGCGCTTGAGGACGGCTCCGGCCATCGGCTCAGCCCTTCTCGTCCATCTGCCGCGACAGGATCGCCGCGAACTCCGACGTGAAGGCGTCGAGGCGGCCGCCGTAGCGCCCGATCTCCGTCGACAGCTTGTTGTAGGCGATGACCGCCGGAATCGCCGCGACCAGGCCCAGCGCCGTCGCGAACAGGGCCTCGGCGATGCCGGGCGCGACGACGGCGAGGGAGGTGTTCTTGGAGGCCGCGATCGACTGGAAACTGTTCATGATGCCCCAGACCGTGCCGAGCAGGCCGATGAAGGGCGCCGTCGAGCCCACCGAAGCGAGGAACGACATGTAGCGCTCCAGCCGCTCCATCTCGCGGCCCGCCGCGACGCCCATCACGCGCTCGATCCGCTCCTGCAGGTTGCCGCGCAGCGATTCCGTCGCGATCAGCCCGCGCGCCGCCGAGCGCCGCCATTCCCGCATCGCCGCCGCGAAGACCATCGCCATCGGATCGGCGGGACGGGCACCGACGCGGTCGTAGAGGTCGTCGAGCGACCCGCCCGACCAGAAGCTCTCCTCGAACTCGCGGGCCCGCTTGTTCAACCGGCGCAGCCGCGTCCACTTGTCGAAGATCACGGCCCAGCACCAGAGCGACAGCACCAGCAGGACCAGCATCACGACCTTCACGACGGCGTCGGCCTGGAGGAAGAGTCCCCAGATCGACAGGTCGTGGGCCGATCCGCCCAGGTTCATGGCATCGACGGCGCGATTCTCCATCGGATTTCGGCTCGCATTTACAGGGTTGATTGTGGCGTCACCAAGGCTTCGAGCGTCGCCCGCAGCGCGGCCGGCAGCCGCACCGCGCGGCCGTGCCTGCGGTCGATGCAGGCGAGCCGCACCGAGAGCCGCGCGAGGTCGGTGCCGTCGCGCGCGACCCGCTGCTCGAGGTCGAGGCGGGCGGCGCCGACATCGACGATGCGCGAATGCACCGAGATCGCGTCGTCGAGCCGGGCGGGCGAAAGGTAGTCGGCGGCGCAGCGGCGGACCGCCCACAGCACGCCCGCCGCGTCCATCAGCCGGCGGTGGTCGGTGCCGGCGGCGCGCATCATCTCGGTCCGGGCGCGCTCGGCGAACTTGAGGTAGTTGGCGTAGTAGACGATGCCGGCCGCGTCCGTGTCCTCGTAGTAGACGCGGAGCGGCAGCACATGGACGCCGGCGGCGAGCCGGCCCTCGGGCGGGCCGGCGAGGGTGTCGTCAGCCACCGCCGGCCTCGTCGCTCGCCAGGAGGTCGAACTGCGCCGGCGCCACGCTGCGCGGCGGCAGGCCGAGATAGTCGTAGGTCTGGCTGGTCACGAGCCGCCCGCGCGAGGTCCGCTGCAGGAACCCCTGCTGGATCAGGTAGGGCTCGATCACCTCCTCGATGACGTCGCGCTGCTCGGAGAGCGCCGCCGCCAGCGTCTCGACGCCGACCGGCCCGCCGGCATAGTTGTCGGCGATGCAGCGCAGGTAGCGGCGGTCCATGGCGTCGAGCCCGCGCGGGTCGACGTCGAGCCGGCGCAGGGCGGCGTCGGCCTCGGCCGCGCCGACCCGCTGCGCGCCGGCGATCTCGGCAAAATCGCGCACCCGCCGGAGCAGCCGCCCGGCGATGCGCGGCGTGCCGCGCGAGCGGCGCGCGATCTCGTCGGCGCCGTCCGGCGCGAGGTCGAAGCCGAGGACGCGGGCGCCGCGGGCGACGATGCCGCGAAGTTCGTCCGGCTCGTAGAACTCGAGGCGCAGCGGAATGCCGAAGCGGTCGCGGAGCGGCGTCGTGATGAGGCCGGAGCGCGTCGTCGCGCCGACCAGCGTGAAGGGCGGCAGGTCGATCTTGACCGAGCGCGCCGCCGGCCCCTCGCCGATGATGAGGTCGAGCTGGAAATCCTCCATCGCCGGATAGAGCACCTCCTCGACCGCGGGCGAGAGGCGGTGGATCTCGTCGATGAAGAGGACGTCGCGCGGCTGCAGGTTGGTGAGCAGCGCCGCGAGGTCGCCCGCACGCAGGATCACCGGCCCCGAGGTGGCGCGGAAGCCGACGCCGAGTTCGCGGGCGACGATCTGGGCCAGGGTCGTCTTGCCGAGGCCGGGGGGGCCGAAGAAGAGCACGTGGTCGAGCGCCTCGCCGCGGCCGCGCGCGGCGTCGATGAAGACGCGCAGGTTGTCGCGCACGCCGCGCTGGCCGACGAACTCCTCCAGGCTGAGGGGCCGGAACGAGGCCTCGCCGACATCGTCGGCCTGCCGCTCCGGCGCCACCGGGCGCGTCGGACCGCCCGTCCGCGCGCTCACGACGCCAGCTCCGCGAGGCCGGCGCGGATGAGCGCCTCGATCGGGGCGTCGGCGCCGAGTCGCCGCTGCGCCCCGGTCACCGCGCCGAAGGCGTCGATGCGGCGGTAGCCGAGATTGACCAGCGCCGAGACCGCATCCTCCGCCGCCCCGCCGAGCGCGGCCGGGGCCGTGCCACGGCCGCCGTCGAGCGGCGCCACGGTCGCGATGCCGCCGACCTTGTCCTTGAGTTCGTTGACGATGCGGGCGGCGAGCTTCGGGCCGACCCCGTCGGCCCTGGCCAGGGCGGCCTTGTCCTGGAGCGCGATCGCCGCCGCCAGTTCCTGCGCGGTCAGAGCCGACTGGACCGCGAGCGCGACCCGGCTGCCGACGCCCTGGACCGTCGTCAGCAGCCGGAACCAGTCGCGATCGGCGGCGTCGAGGAAGCCGTAGAGATGGATATGGTCCTCGCGGACATGGGTGATGACCGCGAGGCTGACCGCCTGGCCCGGCGCCGGCAGCCGGCCGAGCGTGCGTCCCGAACAGTAGGCGAGGTAGCCGACGCCGCCGACATCGACGACGCAGGCGTCCGCCTCGACCGAGTCGAGCACGCCCGAGAGCTTGGCGATCACGGGCGTGTCCCGGCCGGAGCGCGCCGCCCGATCGCCGCCGCCGGCTGCATCCAGGCGCGCTGCGTCGCGCGGTGATGGGCGTGGCAGATGGCGACGGCCAGCGCGTCGGCGGCGTCCGAGCGCGCCGGCAGCGAGCCCGGCAGCAGCCGGCGCACCATCATCTCGACCTGCGCCTTGTCGGCATGGCCGGCGCCGACCACGGACTTCTTGATCAGGTTGGCGGAATATTCGTGGACCGCCATGCCGCGTTCGGCCGGCGCCAGCAGCGCGATGCCGCGGGCGACCCCGAGCTTCAGGGTCGAGGCCGGGTTCTTGTTGACGAAGGTCTCCTCGACCGCCGCCTCGCCCGGCGCGAACTCCTCGATGACGGCGACGAGGCCGCGGTAGAGCTCGACCAGGCGCTCGGCGAGCGGCCGGCGTTCGTCGGACGAGACGGTGCCGTCGGCGACGTGGCTCAGCCGGCTGCCCGAAACGTCGACGACGCCCCAGCCGGTGTGCCGCAGCCCGGGGTCGAGCCCGAGCAGCCGCACCCGGTCCGGTGCCGGCGCCCCACCGACCGCGGCCCGGGCCACCAACTCAGGCGCCCGCGCGGCCCATCGCCGCCTCGCTCGCCTCGAAGTTCGCATGGACGTTCTGCACGTCGTCGTTGTCTTCCAGCGTGTCGAGCAGCTTGAAGAGCGTCTCGGCCGTGTCGTCGTCGACCGGCGTCACGGTGCGCGGCCGCCACACGAAGCCGGCGCCCTGCGGGGCGCCCAGCTTCGCCTCCAGCGTCTCGCGGACCTGGTTCAGGCTTTCGGGCGCACACAGGATCTCGTGGCCCCCGTCGTCCGACTGCACGTCGTCGGCGCCCGCCTCGACCGCCATCTCGAAGAGCGTGTCGGCATCGCCCGCCTCGGCGGGATAGCGGACCGATCCCAGGCGGTCGAAGAGGAAGCCGACGCTGTTGGTCTCGCCCAAGGCCCCGCCATGCTTGGTGAAGGCCGA